>DATEKX010000335.1:0-2605 GCA_035277165.1 Blastocatellia bacterium
AAAGAGGTAGCTGATAACCCGAACGACTTCGATTCAAATCTTTATATGGGCATATTGCTCAAACGAGACAAACTGCTCGACGAATCGAAAGAGATAGCTGATAACCCGAACGACTTCGATTCAAATCTTTATATGGGCATATTGCTCAAACGAGACAAACTGCTCGACGAATCGTTGAGCTATCTCACACGCGCAGCGCGCCTGCGCCCGCGCGACTCTTATGCGCGCTATCATCTGGGCGGTGTCTATGCTTCGCTCGGCAAACCGGGCGAAGCTCAGTCGCTGCTCGAAGGCGTAGTGAAGGACTATCCAGAGTTTGTCGAGGCCCGCGTTCTGCTGGCATCCGTATATTACCGGCTCAACCGGAAAGAGGACGGCAACCGCGAGCGAGCGATCATTCAAAAGCTGAATGCCGAGCAGCAGGCCAAACAACCCGGCGCGCAAGACCCTGATCCGGTCAAGCCGCCGAACGATTTCCAGAGATAAGAAGGAGCATCTGTGACTGCTTTGAGCTTCAATGCGCGAGTCTTGGCTTTGATGGCGGCATTAATATTGATCGCCTCAGCCGCAACCACGCGCGCTCAGTCACCGGGCAGAAAGCGAGCGCCCTCAAAAGCGCAGACCGCTCAGACTAATGCCGCATTTGACAGAACCGTCAAACTCGGAGACGAAGCTCGCTTAGCAGGGCGGCTGGGCGAAGCGCTCGATCTTTATGCCAAGGCATTGCAGATGCGCCCGATCTGGGCGGATGGCTGGTGGAATGTAGGAGCCATTCTTTATGAAGGCGACCGCTACGCGGAAGCGCGAGACGCTTTTAGAAATCTCGTGTCACTTGATCCCAAGCGAGGCCCAGCCTGGGGGATGCTGGGGTTGTGCGAGTTCCAGACGCGGGAATATGAACGAGCAGTTGTCTCGTTGCAGCGAGGCCGCGCGATTGGGTTTGCAGGCAACAGGGAATTGGAATCCGTAGTTCGCTATCACACGGCGATGCTCTACATTCGATTCGAGCAGTATGAAATAGCTTACGAGATTCTCAGCGAATTCCTGATGGTTGGTAATGACAGCCCGAAAGTCATCGAGGCATTCGGGCTGACGTTGATGCGTATGCCGTTTTTGCCGAGTGAAATCCCGCCCGACAAGCGCGAACTGATCTTAATATCCGGTCGCGCAGGGTTCAACATGGCCGCACGGCGACCTGAAGAAGCGCGCGCGGCCTTCGACATACTGCTGGCGCGTTACCCGGATGCGCCTAATATTCATTATGCGTTTGGCGTCTTCCTGTTGAACCAGGATTCGGATTCGGCGCTGAAAGAATTCCGCCGCGAGTTGGAGATTTCACCTTCGCACCAGCCTTCGATGGTGCAGATGGCATTCGAGTATCTCAAGCGCGACGAATACGCGACGGCGCTGCCTCTGGCGGAAAAAGCAGTCCAGCTTGCGCCTAAGATGTTTCCTGCCCGAAATGTTTTGGGCCGCGTGCTGTTGGAATTGGGCCAGATAGAGCGAGCCATAAAGGAACTTGAAGAAGGGGTGCGGCTCGCGCCGACAAGCCCGGAAATGCACTTCGCGCTGGCGCGTGCTTACACTCGGGTCGGGCGGAAGGCAGACGCGGCGCGCGAACGTGAATTGTTCAAGCAACTGCAAGAACAATATAACGCGCGACGCACAGACCCGCGCGCAGGAAACGAAGCCGATAACAATCAACCCAAGCCCAAGCCTTAATATCCAGTCCGGTTCATTACTGAATCGCAGGAAAACTGATAACGAGATGATAGATCGCGGTGTCAATAAAAATGCTCTGAGCTGGTTGGTGCTGGCGCTCTATCTGATCGTCTTCGGGTCTGTCTCGTGGGCATCGTCCGCCATCTCTCCTCAGAAGAGTTTCGCCGAGCGATGGCATCCCAGAAAAGTTCCGGCAGGTGTAGAGTTCGTCGGCGATCAGGTCTGCGCCGAATGCCATAAGAACAAGGTCGTCACTCATGCCCAGACTGGGATGGCAATGGCTATGGAGACTGTCGCTGACTCGAAGGTGCTGACCGAAAATCCGAACATGACGATGCGAAGCGGCCAATATTCTTATGAGATCAAGCGCAAGGATAAGCAGAGCATTTATACAGTTACCGATGGGCAGGAAACAATATCGTTGCCCATTTTATATGCTTTCGGGCAGGGCAAGGCCGGACAGACCTACATCCTTCGATACGAAGGCGTGTTATATGAAAGCCTCGTGAGTTTCTATAATGAGATTCGAGGGCTGGATTTTACCATTGGCGCGCCGCGCACAGTTCCGCCGTCTCTGAAGCAAGCGCTCGGCAGACGCCTCTCAGATAATGAGACGTTGAGTTGTTTCAGTTGTCATTCGACAGGCGGCATCGGCGGCGGAAAGATTCAACTGGAAAAGGTGACTCCGGGCATTCGGTGCGAAGCCTGCCACGGCCCCGGAGCGGAACACGTGGCGGCGGGCAAAGCCGGTAAGCCCGGCGCTAAACTGATCTTCAACCCCAAACGGCTCAGCGGCGACGAACTGTCGCAGGATTTTTGCGCCTCCTGCCATCGCGGCAACGATGAGTTCAGCCTGCTACAGAGCATGGAGATGAACAACGTC
>DATEKX010000336.1:0-3755 GCA_035277165.1 Blastocatellia bacterium
CCGCCGTAGACTTGTGACCGCGTGTCGTCGCGCAAATCAAAATCGGCGTCGCGCGATAGGTTCAACTTAGTCAGCGCGTAAGTTCGAGCCGCGACTGCCTGCGCTTTGAGCGCTTCGATTGCCGGGTAGAGGCCGGGCGAAAGCTCCATCGGCACGACTCCGCGCAGGTACTGTTCGAGCGGCACGGCGTTTATGACGTTGATCTGCCCGCGCGCGTTGAGCGTAAGATGAATTTCGCCCCTGTAATATTTATCTCCGACGCGAACGAACGGCGCAGCGCCTGAAGTTTCGATGCGCGAGGGCGTGTTGATGCGCGACGGCGGAGCATTATCTTTAGCCGCTTCCGTGCCTGAACCCCACAACGCTTTCTCATCCTGTTTTCGCTTATCAATATAGTTTTGTGCTGGCGGTTCGTTATCTTTGCGCGCTTCGTCTTCGACTTTGGCGTTTATAGCTCTGAGCACAAGCTTGTCTTCGCTCAATGCGATCACGCGGTCGCCCTCCATCGCGACTATTTGCGTCACGCGCCGGTACTGAGGCGTGACGGCTGCCTGAGCAGGTTTCGTTGCGCGAGCAGGATGCGATTTCGATTTTGCTGATTTAGTATTTCTGGAAGCCTTCGGCGTTTCATCTTTCGCAGCCGGTTTCTGAGGCGTGTTGTCTATCACGTAATCAGGCGCGATGTGCGAGGCCGTGTAGCCCGCATAGCGAAGCTGCTCGATCATAGCCATCGCTTCGCTTCTTGAAGCGAAACGGCCTATCAGAACGTGAAAGGTGTCTGATTGTTTATCGTAGAGATTTGAAATCGGCTCATCGAATCGCTTGCTGAGTTCGTCAATCACTTTGCGCGCTTCGATCATATTGGAAACTGAGCCGACCTCGACGCGATATTCGTTCTTATTAATTTCTTCGCGCGCGGGAGCCGGAAGGTCGATTCGCACTGATTGCTGTCTCAACTCTATGCGAAGAGGCCGGTCGGCTATCTTTTCCGCGTCGCGTTTGTTTTGATCGTATCGCAGCAGTGTGAAGCCGGACGAAGAACTAAGCGTGGTCGAAGCCACATCAGTCATAAGCGCGATACGGACGATAGGCCCGTCTTCGCCTCGGTCAATTCTGCGCGGGCGAGAATAATCCTGTTCGTTATTTGATTCCTGAGCTTGATAGTTGCGATCAAATGGAGGAGAGGCATCTTTAGTTTTTTGTGCGAATGCCGCGAAATAGCTTCCGCTTTGAAGCAGCAGGCACGCAGACAATACCAGAGACGCGACAGGCAGCCGCGCAAGTCTATTCAGTTTTCGCATAACATCACCGCGAAGGAGTGTAATAAACAGTCACTTGAAGAGTGATTGTGTCGCCTGCGTTTTGAGGGTATCCCTCGAAGGGGCTTGCTATATATATCGCTTCTCGCGCTCGCCCGTCAAGTATGCTGTAGCCGCTCGGGCGAAGCAGTGTCAAGGACTGGATGCGCCCATCGCGTTTGATAGTAAGGCTGAAGATCGCAGACACCTTGCCGGTCAATACTGTCTCTACCCAATCGCGAGGCATGTTCGCTTCATTGATTTTGCTTACCTTCGCGCGCACGCGCGCCATGTACTGAGCCTGGACGGGCTGCATTCCGAAAGCGTTCGATTCCGTGCTATCGCCCCGTCGCGCGCCCGCTTGAATCGAATCTTGCGAATTATCACCGTTCCCGCTCGCGCTCGGTTTTTGCGCGGGCGCGGGCGGCGCGGGCGCAGGCTGAACTGAAGGCGCGGACGTGTTGAACGGCGCGGAAGGTTGAGGCGCGCGATTTGGCTGCACCGAAGCGATAGCGGGAGGCGGGGTTTGATCGGGCGATTTATTTCCTGAGTCCTTGTCGCTTGTGCCGGTTGATGCTCCCGGTTTGATGCCTTCTGCTGATGGAAGCGTTCCGTTGTTTCCGCGCTGCGAAGAAGGCTTTGGAGAGCGCGAGAGCAGTTCGGAATCGTTAGCAGTTTCCGGGTCGTATTGGAGCTGATTGATGTCTGCGCGCTCAAGCCGTTCGGGCGCAGAGCGCAGTGCCGGAGGCTTTGAAGACGGCGCGATTTCGGTTATCACTACGAATTCGGGCGGCTGGCTGCGAAGCGGCTTAATCTGTCCCATCGTCCACGAATTGAGAATTATCATGGAGGCATAAAAAACGAGATGAAAGACAACCGACAGCGCGAGCAATCTCGCAAAGCGCTGCTCATTGACCAGCCACCGCTGAATGTGTTCGATAAGACCTTTTGGCGCGGGCTGGTCTTCGATATATTTGTTCAACGTCTCTAGCACAACTACCTAACCCAACTCTTCAACCGCGAGCGTGTTGAATTGCTGTCTCACCTCTTTCATGTCGAACGTCGAAACGTGAGGATGAATGCGGTTCGTCAGCAAAACAAAGGCGCGACGCTTGTCCGGGTCCAGCCACACGCTGGTTCCTGTAAATCCTGTATGGCCCATTGCCGTCCGAGGCATCCGTGGGCCTGCCGAACAATCTTTCGATGAAGCGAGAATCCAGCCTATTGATCTTGAAGTCTCGTGCCCGTCCGTAAAGTTCTTTGCAAACAATCGCAACCCGTCTTCGTTCACAAGCGAACTGCCGCGCAGGAATTGATTGGCGATCTGAAAAACTTCGCGCGCGACGGAAAACAATCCCGCGTGACCGGACACTCCGCCCAGATAATAAGCATTGCCGTCGTGCACTTCACCCCAGATGATTTCTTTGCGCCAGGGGCGCGAAGGATGTACAGACATGGAAGTCGGAGAAGTTGTCGCGTCTGCGCATTCCCGTGTTTCAATGTCGCTTGCAGCGTTTGCTTGCTCGAAAGTCTGACCGTGTTCGGTGGCAGCTATTTCGCGCTTCAAATCGGAGGGCGGGTTGAACATCGTTCGCTTGAGACTGAGCGGGTCGAATATATGTTTTTGAGCGAGCCGGTCAAGCCGCTCGCCGCTCGTGCGCTCCAGCGCGCAGCCGAGCAGAATATAATTCAAATCGCTGTAGACTAATGGAAACGTTTCGGCGTCGGGCGAATCGTCGAGCAGGCCAGCGATGTAAGCAGGCACGTCTGCCGGATTTTTCGTTTCAAGGTAGAGCGGTCGCCAGTTCGGCAACCCCGAAACGTGAGTCAGCAGTTGCGTCAATGTGATCTGGCGTTTGCGCTTTTCGCTGAACTCATCAAGATACTGGCCGAGTGGCGCGTTCAAATCAATCGCGCCGAGCGCAGAAAATATAACTGCAAGCAGGGAAGTGACGAGCGGCTTTGTGAGCGACGCAATATCGTAGATGGTGTCAACCGTGACCGGGATGCGCTCGGGCTCGACCACCGCGAAACCGACAGCCCCTTCGTAGATGACCTGCTGGTCACAGCCTACGACGTATTGCGCGCCCGGAAACGCGCCGCAAGCGATCTGCGTTTCCAGGTATTCAGATAATCTTTTCGATGAATTCGTCATCTTGCCAATGCTACAAGAGCAACCTCAAAAATTATAATAGTGGCCGGGGGCCGGAAGAAAGGATGAATTATGAATTATGAATGCGAGATTTAAGATACCCTGATTCATAATTCATGCTTTTCTTCTCTGTCGTGCTACTTCGTAGAGCAGAATCGCGGCGGCGGCTGAAACGTTCAGCGATTCAACTGCTTCGGCCATCGGTATATGAACGAACTCGTCGGCCTGAGCCGCCGCGTCTTCAGAGATGCCGCTTGCTTCCTTGCCCAGAATCAACGCGATGGGAACCGTGAAATTCGCCTCCG
>DATEKX010000337.1:0-10239 GCA_035277165.1 Blastocatellia bacterium
CCGTCGGGCTGACGTTTGCCTGCGATGTAATCATTGCTCCAACGATCAACGTGGCGGCAATCACAACCACGAGTGTTTTCGTCAACTGCGATTTCTTGTAGGTCATTTTCTCCTCCTCTGATACAGATAGTTGTAGACAGCCAGACCGATTACGATCCGCTGTTGTATTTGAAGACACTGCTACTCGACCGCCTCGCGCGAGGCAGTCCGGGAATTGGGGTAGAGTGTGATGAGTGACTCGCCTACCAAGCGGAGTCTTATAGCGGGACGCCAAAGCTCGTAGCTGAGACAAGGTTAAAGTGCTATTACATAATGGAGCTTCGGTCGTGGCTCAAGACAGACCACACGAACACACAACATCTGAATCAACTTAAATTAAGAACAAAGGGAAGCAAAAGAGACAGATCAGAGTGATGATCCGGTTTTCAGATTTCAACTCTTTAGTTTCAGCCCACTCGGAACGCAGATAAATCAGTTACTATTCTTATTATGAGTTTCACCTCTTGTTTGAGGTCGTTCCATTCTAATCGAACAATCATCTTTGTCAAGCAGAATTTGAGAGGTAAGTTACAAATATTTTCTTATGAGAGCTGCCGTATATGTCAGATCACATTTAGTGCAGAAGCTTGAAGACGTAGAATGAAAGCGCCGCGATCAAAGCGGATGCGGGGATGGTCAAAACCCATGCCCAGACGACAGTTCGCGCGACTCCCCACCTGACAGCCGATAGCCTTCGAGTCGCGCCCACTCCGACAATCGCGCCCGTGATGGTGTGCGTGGTGCTGACAGGAATAGCGCCATAGGTCACCATCGCGAGCGTGGCAGCAGCAGCCGTTTCGGCTGCGAACCCGCCAACAGGTTTGAGCTTCGTTAAACGCGAACCCATCGTATGAACGATTCGCCACCCGCCCGACAGTGTGCCGAGCGCGATGGCAGCGTGGCAACTGAGGACAACCCACAGCGGTATTGCAGGTAGTTCGCCCGTCGGCCCTGACTGCATGGCATTGCCCGCGACGAGCACGGCTGTGATTATGCCCATAGTTTTCTGCGCGTCGTTGCCGCCATGCCCGAGGCTGTAGAGCGCTGCCGATACGAGCTGGCCTTTGCGGAATATCCTGTCAACTCTATCGGGCGAGAATCGCCGGAATAGCCACATTATCGCGACCATAACCGAGAAGCCGAGCGCCATGCCAACGAGCGGCGAGATGACGATGAACGAAAGAGTCTTTATCCACCCTTCCGGTTTGAGCAACCCGCCTCCGAAGCCTTGATACGCAGCGATGGCCGCGCCTGCGTATCCGCCTACAAGCGCGTGCGACGAGCTTGACGGCAAGCCGTAGTACCAGGTGATAACGTCCCACACGATTGCGCCTATAAGCCCGCACAGCAGCACCCCCAACTGCCACTTCACGTCTATGAGCTTGATGTTGATGAGGTCGCCGCCTATGGTCTTGGCGACGCGTGTACCAAACAGCGCGAACGCAACGAAGTTGAAAAACGCTGCCCAGACGACAGCTACGCCCGGCGAGAGCACGCGTGTTGACACAACGGTCGCAATCGAATTGGCCGCGTCGTGCCATCCGTTGACGAAATCGAATATTAAAGCTACTACGATTATCAGCAAGACCAACGCAGACAGCGTTGTCATTCAGGGTGACCTCCGCAAAAGAAATGATGAATGATGAATGCTGAATGATGAACGGTGAACAATGAGCAGGTCTTTGGCCTCATCATCCCGCGTCCATTGTTCATCATTTGTTTTTGACCACCACGGCCTCAAGCGCCTCGGCCACGTCCTTGCAGCGGTCAATCGAATTTTCCAGTTCTTCGTAGATGAACATCCATTTGATGACTTCAATGGGGTCTCGTTCTTCCTTAAAGAGACGCCGGACGGCATCTCTGTAGAGCGAGTCCGCGCGCTTTTCAAGCTGACTGATCGTGCGCGTGTGTTCGCCTATGCCCTGCTGGTCTTCCAGCAACGCAAACACGTCGGCAATCTCGCTTGTCGAGCTGGCGAGCAGTCGCGCAATCTCCGTCGCATCTTCGCGCGGTTGCGTAACGCTGTAGATTTCAAACCTGCGCGCCAGATCATTTATCATATCAATCACATCGTCAAGCTCGGTGACTAACAGGTAAATGTCTTCGCGATCAATCGGCGTGATAAAGCTCGAATTGAGCTTCTGCAAAATCTTTGCCGACATATCATCGCACGAAAGCTCTATGGCTTTGATCTGATCGGCGTACTGCTCGTGATTTTTGTAGTCTTGAAATATCTTGACGAAAATTTCACCACCCTGCTTAACCTGCGCTGCAAGCTGATTGAGCATGCTGAAATATTTTTCTTCTCGCGGAACAAGGCGAACCATATATCCCCTTTATTCAAAACTCTAGTCTCAATTTGCGATGCGTAACAGTTTCGCCACATCGTTGTGACAAAGTGGTTAAATCCTATATGCCAGTCTCGCCCCAGTCAACTTGGATTCCTCCTCGCAATCACCTGAAAAAGAATTTGCTTGACACGCTACGACACCTGTAGTAGATTCAGCCTCAATTGTAGTAGCATAAAACCGAGAGGTTGACAGTGGCTCGAAAAGAGAACGTGAAACTGACGAAATTCGAACTGGAGATCATGCACGCCCTGTGGGAGCTTGGCACCGCGTCCGTGAGAGAGATTCAGGAACAGCTTCCCGAAAAGAAGCGTCCGGCATATACAACTGTGCAGACAATCGTGCGACGGCTTGAAGAGAAAGGCGCGGTGCGCAAGTTGAAAAAAATCGGCAACGCCTTTGTCTTCGAGCCTGTGGTAACGCGCAAGTCTGCGCACTTTCGGCTCATCAACGAGCTATTGGATTTATTCGGCGGCTCTGCGCGGCCCTTGATGGCGCATCTGGCCGAAGCCGGTAAGCTGAGCCTTGAGGATGTGCGGGAGATGGAGAACATGCTGGCTCGTCAAAACGAGCAAAAGGACGAAAGCGCCGCCGATGAGCAGCGCGCGAAAAAGCGTTGAACGTCGCTTCGTGTGTAAGTTCGATTGAAAGGAACGATCTGGCGATGAGCTTTCACGATATATTAGCCCGGTGGTCAGAGTGGGGCTGGCCTTTGATCGCAAATCATCTGTGGCAAGCGACGCTCGTATTTTTGCTTGCTCTGGCTGCCGCGCGATTGCTTAACCGAGCAACGGCGAGGGCACGCTACACAATCTGGCTCATCGCTTCTTTAAAGTTCGTTGTGCCATCAATCTTGATTGTCTTCCTGATGAATCAAGCCGGTATCAAGTTCCCTTCTCTGTTTGACCGGGCAGCGCCGCCCGGCAGCGTGACGGTGATTTACAAGGTCGCCGAACCTGTATTTCAAGTCGAAGAGTCGCCTATTACGTCAGCCGAGCTTGTGCGCAGTCATAATGAAATCTACTGCGCAATGACCGCCGTTTGGTTTACGGGCTCGGCTGCATTTTTTGTGATGTGGTGGAGAAGGCGGCGGCAATTTTCGATTGCGATTCGCGCGGGCAAAGTGATGAGCGCCGGAAGAGAATTTGAAACTCTCGCGCGCGTTCGCGAATGGCTTGCGGTCAGAAGACCTGTCAAATTGGCTCTCACGCCGAAACTCATAGAGCCGGGCGTGTGGCGCGTATGGCGTCCGGTAGTAGTGCTGCCTCGCGAGATGCCGGATCATTTAACCGATGGCGAGCTTGAAGCGGTGATGATGCACGAGATGATTCACATCGCGCGGCACGACAACTTAACAAACAGCATTCAGATGTTTTTCTGCTGCCTGCTGTGGTTCCACCCTGTCGTCTGGCTCATTGATCGAAAGCTATTGGCTGAACGCGAACAAGCTTGCGACGAGCAAGTCATAGAGATGAGCGGCGCGTCGAAGGTTTATGCTTCGAGCCTCTTAAAAGTTTTCCGCTTTTGCTTAGGCTCGAAGGTGGCTGGCGTGTCTTACGCCACAGGCTCGAATTTGCGAAGGAGGATTGAGCAAATCATGGCTGAGAACACGGATAGAAAATTCACACTGTCGCACAGAATGCTTATTGCTGCGATTGCCGTAATAGTACTTGTCTTTTCGCTCGCCGCCGGGCTGTTCAGCCGCGCGAGTTTCGCGGCGCAAAAGAGTGGCAATAACATTATTGAATCAGGCGGCCCTGTTAGCGGAGTTCCCGGCGGAGTTCCCGGCGGGGTTTCTGGTGGGATTCCCGGTGGCGTGCCGGGCGGAGTACCAGGCGGGATTCCGGGCGGAGTCGAAGACAATCAAAGAGATCAGTTGCCTCCACCTCCGCTTCCGCCTATGCGCAAACTTCCAAATTCAGTCCTTGAATCATTAGAGCAGGCTACTGAAATCGCCGCACAGTTCATCAATCGCGATAATACGCCGCTTACAATCACCAGCGTGAGAGTAAAGTCGGCGAAAGTCTCAGCGTTCTCCACAGATGAAAAAGTAACGGAGAGCTATCAGGTGATAAAGCCGCTGATTACGATGGTAAACAGCACAGGTCGGCGTATCGCTGGCTTCAAGATGCGGATCAGAAACAAAGGGGCAAAGTTCCATATAGTAACCTATAGGTCCCGATTGCAGATCGAGCCGGGCGAAACATTCACCTTAGGCGAGTCAGCAGACGACACTATTTTTTACACGAACGGGTCGGCCCATCTTGAGTCTTTGTCGGCCCATCTTGAGTCTTTGACTGCCGAAATCACAGGCGTCATTTTTGAAGACAAAGGGCTGTGGGGTGATTATCCGGCTCCGCCGCGTGGTGAGTCGTCTGATGTTCTGGTCGTTCCACTTGAGCCGCCTAATCGCGGCGAGCCTCAAAAGGACCCTCCGCCTTCAAGCAGCGATGCGCTCGAAGGGTCTAAGATCGTTCGCAAATCCGGCGGCGTGCTTATGAATTCGGCTACAAGGCGAGCGGAGCCTACTTATCCGATGCTGGCAAAGGCTGCGAATGTGAGCGGCGCAGTCACGGTCGAAATAACTATCAATGAACAAGGCGTCGTTACATCTGCGCGAGCAGTCTCAGGCCATCCGCTGTTGCTGGATGCAGCGGTCACGGCGGCCCGCCAGTGGGAGTTCCTTCCTACGACTCTATCAGGCGAGCCGGTTCGGGTCACCGGAACAATTACTTTCAACTTTACCTTGTAATCGCATTCGAGCGAGGGCAGAAAAACAAACAGCGGCGTGCTGAATCATCTCTGATTGAAACAGAAATGATTCGACACGCCGCTAGTAGTTCTCAGTCAGTCAATCTCGCCTTAAACTGGATTTATGAATACCAGTTTCGGCATTATCAGCTTGATAGGAGGTATGCTGATGTTAGGAGGGCGAACAGGTATAACATGAATTTCCGGTATTGCAACCGGAGCCATCGGAGCCATCGGAACAACTTTGATCGGAGCTACGCGAACTGCCGGAATGGCAATGCGAGGCATCGGAGCAACGGGAGGCATCGGCGGAATTTCAATCTGCAACGGTTCGATGTCCATCAGCGGAACCGCTACGATGATCTCGCCAGAGTCGTCAAAGTCGTCCGGCGAGAAGAAGAAAGAATTTGGTTCAGCTTTCTCAAGCTGAATGGTAAAGCTTCGTTCCTGCCTGTCGCGCATCACTCTCACTTCGGTCGGGCCTTCGGATTTTGATCTCAGAACCTGATGCACTTTAGCAGGGCTTCCAACGGTCTCGCCTCCTATGGAAAGAATCACGTCGCCCGCTTTGATACCGGCTTTCGCTGCCGCCGTGTCGGGATGCACGAAGACGACGAGCGCGCCGTTGCGGTCTTTCAGCCCGAAGTATTCAGCCAGTTGAGGAGACATGCTCTGAAGCGATATTCCCATTCTGTAACTGCGGCCCTCTCGGACTACGACTCGACTTGCCTGCCTGACGCGCTCTCTGATTTGTTGGGACTGTTCTCTAACTTGCTCTCTAGCTTGCCGAGACTGTTCTCTAGCTTGTTCTCTGGCTTGTCGGGCCTGCTCTCTGATTTGATCCCGCATCTTGCTTCTTTCGCTCAGGTACTCTTCGCGGTCGCCCACCGTCGCGTTCACTTCAATCTCGCGGCCATCGCGCATGACTCCGAGTTTCACCGATTGGCCGACCGGGGTTTTACGGATATGACGCGAAAGATCACCGGGAGACTCCATCGTCTCGCCGTTCCATTTGATTATCACATCGTCTTTTTGCAGTCCCGCTTTCGAGGCGGCTGAGTCTGTGGTTATGCCGGTTATAAGCGCGCCGCGCTCTTCGCGCAGCTTCAAACGCCCGACCACGTCGCTTGTGACTTCGGCCAGATCAACGCCCAGAAAGCCGCTGTTGGGAAGCGTTGCTCTTCGCGGGCGGTCATTTCGGTCTTGATCGAACTCTCTGGCGAAGGCCACAGAACTGCCAGCCAGCAGCACGGCTAAACAGAACATCAAGCTGCGTTTCATAATAACTGGTTCCTCCTTAGTGAAGTGATGGTTAAATAATTACTCGCACGAGCGACCCATATGGTTCCAAATAATTCATCTGTCCGTCGCGCCCTTGATCGTGATGACCCCGTTGATGTGCGAGCCGCTGATCGGCGTTCCGCCCGCGCCTATCTGACCTCGAAAACTCGAACGGTTAGTCTTTTGAACAGACATATTGGACGAGATCGAATTGACGGTTCCGTTGAACATCTGAACATCAAGGTCAGCATTGACGCCGTCAAGAAATCGCAGGTTGATGTCGCCGTTCACGTGTCGCATCTGAATGCCACGGTCGCCGAGTCGTTCGATAGTTATAGCCATGTTGCCGTTGACATTGGAAAGCTCGGCAAAGCTGGCCGCATGCCCGACTTCAAGTTCGCCGTTTATGTTGCCAAGACGCACAGGCCCATCCACTTCTCCGATGCGCGCGTTGCTGTTTATGTTTTTGACAGTCAGTTCGGACGGGCGCGGCAGTTTCAATATTGCGTGATGGCGGACATGCACGTTATTTCGGACTTCATCGGGCGGCTCTTCGGTGTAGACGCGAAAGCCCGTCGCCGTGTTTTCGACTATTACTTTGCGATATTCAAGATCGGCTTTCGTTCGAGCGGAGCGTACAACGTAAACTTCAACCGTGTTGCCGTTTGTTGTCTCGATTTCAAGCGGGCCGTTTATGTTGCGAACTTCCACAGTCGCGCCCGGCGCTAGTTGATAGCTCTGTCGAAACTCGTCGCGCTCCGGCCAATCGCCTTTGTTGCGCCCTTTATCCTGAGCCGATACCTGCGAAGAGTACGGCGCTATAAGCAACGCAACCGCAACGCAAAATAGTGCGATGAATGCCCTGACTTTCATATCCTGTCTCCTTCGTTTTTGTCCTTAATGCCTGTGAGTGGCGGCGCAGCGAAAAAGGTTTCAATAAATATTTCAATAATCGAAACCGGGAAAGTTTCGCGCAAAGGCGGGAAATCCTTTATTGATTAAAGGCTGCGCCTGAACAGGTAAGATGTCTTGATAAAAAACGTGCGCCCGTTACGGCGGAAACCCGGCTCGTGAAGGCCAGAGAACGGATTAAAGCCGTTGTAATTCAGGGTGTCGTTATAGCCGACATAAAAAGAAGTGCCGGGATTAGGCGTCCACGCAAGCAGGTACTGCCCGCGCACGCTCGATTCAAGCGTATCGTAATCGAGTCGCACGCGAACGAACGTGAACCGGGTGAACTGGTGGGTTGCGTGCAGCGAAGTGATGTTGTCTATGAAAACGGTTCGCCCGGTCTCGTTGCGCGTGAATCGGTTCCTTCTATACTCAATCGAAGCGTTAAACGCATCAGTAAATTTGTATAAGCATGCCAGTTGCGAATCGAAAGTGTTCGACGCGCCGGGGTCGAGCGGCGCGTCAGGGTCAAGGAGCGCTGCCGGGCTGACGCGCGGAAAGCGCGGCCCTGCGCCGAAATCGAAATCGAAAATATCCCAGCGGTGGCCGATGAATCCCTCCAGAGAAAGTTTCTTATTAGGAGTTATTTCCATGCTCAACGAAAGCGCCTTGCCATGCAGCGACCGCTCGGAATCATTGCCGAAGAAAGCGCCCTGCCGTGTTGCCGTACGTTTCGGGCCGAACTCTTCTTCAAATATCCGCTCGTAGAAATCTGAATACTCCGTGCTGATGCGCAACTGCTTTGTGAATTGCAGGTTCAGGCTGGCGAAGGCATTCGCCTCCTGCGAGCGGCCTTGCCAATCGAAATTCGTACTTAAGCCGCTGAAAATAGTCCACCCGATGAAAGTGGATTTCGGCTTCGGGTCAGAGCTGAAGCGAAAGAACGAGCTGTAGTTGTTCGTATTCGTGCGCGGAACGAAACCCACATCTGCGCGATAATCGCGCGTACGCCCCTGCCCTTGAATCAGGTATCCGAAATTGCGGCTCGTATAATCAAGGTTCCAGTAATAAGCAACGGCGCTGCCTGTGCGATATACATCTTTGTCCTGATCGGGATCGTAAAAAAAGCGGCGCGATGTGGTGCCGAGCATTTGAAAGCCGAAAACCGTCTTCTTGTCCAGCTTCAAGCGTCCGTCAATTCCGCCAAGCTGATTGTGCTTCTCTATAAAGTTATAGCTCGTGGCGATCATACCGAGCGACGATTCTTTTCCGACATCTCGTTTGAATCTGAGCACGCCGACGTATGCGTTTTTATCTACGAATCTCGCGACCTCGGTGAATACGCTCGGGTCGTTGAGTTCTTCTTCAGAGAAATTGCCCGGCGCGTTGTCTGAAGCCAGCAACAGGCCGAACGAATTGCGACCTGTCTTGCCGCTGAGTTTCACCGCGTAATCAGGGTCAATAATCGTGCGCGTGTGCACTGCCTGAATCGGCGTTTGAAAAATGTCTGCGCCTTCGAGGAAGAACGGTCGCTTTTCGTCAAAGAAGATCGGGAAGCGCTGGTTAGCAGTCACGACGGGCTGGTCGGCTTCGACCTGCGCGAAATCGGGATTGACCGTAAAATCGAGTGTCACGTTCGGCGTGATGCCGAATTTTATGCTGACGCCGGGATCAGCTTTGATCTGTTTATTGACAAACCGGCCATTGTCTATGACGTTTGGGTTAGCGTCGAGAAAGGCTTGCGGAAAAACCTTCACCCTGCGGCCTTCTTCGGAAAGCGTGAGCGTTGGAATTATTTCGAGCGTGCGCTCGGTTGCGATGCCTTCAAGCCCTGTGATGTGCCCTTCCTGCTCAAGCTGGCTGGCCCTGCCGCGCACGATAGGCATCCACGAATCCAGTTCGCTATCGAACCTGTTGATGCTGCGCCATAAATGAATGCCCCACAATTTGCCTTTGCCTGCTTCGTACCGGAGCGACTTGAAAGGAATCGCTACTTCGACGGTGTAGCCGTCTTCCGTGATGATGCCTTTCGATTCCATCACCACATCAACATTAAAATCCATTCCGCCGCCTTCGGTCATTACGCCATCCTGCTGCACGCCGTGCGGATTGAATGCCAGCACATAAGCCTTGCGCTTGTCATTAAAAGTGTCGAGAAAGACTCTGACATTATCTTCATCGAGAATGGCGTCGCGGGCGGCAATAGTAGCGCGTATTTTAGACGGGTCATCAAAGGCGCGAAAGGCCATATAAAAGAACTTCGAGTCAAAGCCCATCATCACTTCGGTCGGCTTCGACGGGGCTATATTGTCGCCCGGATTTGTCTGGTAAAAATCTTTAAAAACTACTGCCGTTTTCCAAATTTCATCGTCGAGTTTGCCATCAATTGTAGGAGACTTATCGAATCGCGGAATGACAACAGGTCGAGCTTTCTCTGGCGGGAGCGTGATGGCAGAAGATTCGGATTTAGTCGTTGCTTTAGATTCGGAAGCCTGAGCATGAGCCGGGATCGAACACAGCAATATTATAAAAAGCAGCACTCCGTATTTCATCCTCTAACACTCCCGGTAGAATCTCTTATTTGAAAAGCGAGATAGGCTCTTTCCTACTGCAACTGGCCGTGTTCAAGCGATTCTCTTTTTAGACGTAAGGGGGCGCATGTTTGTTCCATCTTGCGGCCTCTGTTACTTGTAACAAGTTGTCTCTGCAAGAGACTGAGCACGGGGGCACTTCATAAAACGTTTTATGAGCATGAAGTGTTACATAATATTTAAAAAGTAATCCAGCAAGAAGACACGAAAGGTGGGAATTGAGTCACGAAAGGTTGTCAGCGTGGCGCGAGCGACTCAAATGTATCAACGCCTGGACTATTGTTAAGAAACAGTTCAGGCATGAAGCTCCGTAGGAGCGACCTGTCTATAGTCACAGT
>DATEKX010000338.1:0-4795 GCA_035277165.1 Blastocatellia bacterium
GCAAGCGCGCCCGTGCGACCGATTCGGCTTTGATCTTCAAACAAACGGTAATTGCGATTAACGCGCTCTATCTGATAGCCCGCGCGCTCGAACATCTCTTTTATCGTGGGCAGCGTGAAAAATCTGAGGTGTGTGCTATCGAGTATGCCGCTTTCACTGTAGCCCCAGCGATTGAATATCAGCCGCGCGATTACCGCATAAAAACGCATGTTCGGGATGCTTGCTATGATGAGGCCATCGCTTTTCAGATAACGACCGTATGAAGCCAACACCGACCACGGATCAATCGTGTGTTCCAGAATGTCCGCGAAAATGATGCGATCAAAGCTCGCATCATCAAGCGGCAGATCAAGGCGCTCGACATCGCTCACAATAACCTGATCGAGCCTCGCTTTTGCGAGCCGAGCGGCAGAGGCCGTTCGCTCGATGCCGACGACTTCGAGCGCGCCCGCGAGTTTGAGCGCGTGTCCAAGCTCGCCCGCCGCGCAGCCTACATCGAGAATGCGCTTGCCCTGCGCGCCTGCGATGGCTTGAATATCGGGCCGGGTTTCCAGGTAATACTCAGCCGCTTTTTGTTCCGTGCTGGCGATTGCCACTTCGGTCATTGATGTGGTCGCTCTATCCATTTCGATTCTTTATTCACTGCTCTTGCGCAGTGAAAGCACCGGTTATCGAGTTGACAACCGTTCAGCCCGATTCATCGGGCTTACCCGAAGGGCACATAGGCCAGCCGTTTACGGCTGGTTACTGGTGCGCGGGTTTTTCGAGAAGGGCGTTTCAACGTCCTTCTCAATTCGGCTTTAGCCAAGAATGGCGAAGGCTAAAGCCACACAGGCAAGCACGCTAAAGCGCGCTGATAGATCATCTGCCATTGTTCAACCAGCGCTATAAGCGCTGGCCTACGCGCCCTTCGGGTCAGCCCGATTCATCGGGCTGACTGAGAGCACAAATGGATTTGTAAATCTCTACTCTCTTTTGCCTGCTACTTACTATGAATTATTCAATAGCCAGTTTGCGCCCGCGTATTGCGCGAAGGTGATATTTCAGAGAGCGATTGTAAAACTTTGCCTGCGATTTAAAGTAATCGCTCGCGCCGCTTTCGGCCATCGCGCGCAAACCGAAATAACATGCGCGAATCAGAGCGCCTGCGGTTTTGATGAGCATAAGAACACCCATCGCCACAGCGCCCTGACGACGCCGATAAATTTCATACGAGCGCTTATGACAAAGGTCTACGCGCTCGTCGCCGTACTTGATTTCCGCGCTCTTGTGATTGAGGTGAATGATGCGACAATCGTGCGCGAACGATATTCGCCAGCCTTTGTCGTGCACTCGCATGCACCACTCAAGGTCTTCGCCGTACATGAAGATTCGCTCGTCGAAGCCCGCCGTTTCGTCAAAGACTTCGCGCCGCACTATCATCACGGCTCCCCACACTGCGTCCACATCGCGCGTGCGGTCGTGCGCCCAGTAACCGTTCAGCAGCAGTTCGCCCTGACGACGGCGAGACAAAAATTTGTAGAGCATCAGGTCTTCTATCAGAGCGACCTTGATCGAAGGAAAGCGCGAGCATGAGCCTTGCAGCGTCATGTCTTCGAATAACAGTTTGCAACCTGCGATGCCTATTTCAGAATCGCTCTCCATAAAATTCACGAGCCGCTGAATCGAATCATCAATGACGAGAGTGTCGCTGTTGAGAAGCAAAAAGTATCGCCCGCACGCCACGCGCATCGCCTGATTGTTCGCGCGACCGAATCCGAGATTGCTGTCATTGACTATCAAACGGACTTCGGGAAATTCCGCGCGAATCATCTCGACGCTATTATCAGAAGACGCGTTGTCAACGACGATGACTTCGCAATTGATGCCCGTGACTTTTTCGCGAACGGACGCCAGACAATTGCGCGTGATTTCGCAGGTGTTCCAGTTGACGATGATTATCGAAAGCGTCACTTCATCCATCTTTTCACACAGCCGCCACAGCAGATTCCTGACGAGAATGCGCAGGCGCTCGATCAATGAACTGCCTGTGCCAGACTTCTAACGTGAGCAGCATCATTATCCAATCCGAATAATTAACGCGCGCGGCGAAATGATCTTCGAGCATACGGGCTACGCGAGATGAATCGAAATATCCACGCCGCTTCAAGGTGTCAGGCGCGAGAAGGTCGCGCACGAAAGTTTCAGACGTCGGAGTTATCCAGTTTGCAAGCGGAACATTGAAGCCCGACTTCGGGCGGCGAGATATTTCCGCAGGCAGCAACCGTTCGGCGAGCTTTCGTATCGCATACTTGGTCGTAAATCCGCGCATTTTCATCTTCATTGGCATGCGAGCGGCAAGCTCTACGACTCGATAATCGAGAAACGGTGTTCTGACTTCGAGCGAATGCGCCATGCTCATTGAATCAGTCGTGCGAAGCAATTCGTTTGCGAGATAAGCTTTCTGATCCACATACAAGACTCGCCCGCGAAAATCTTTCGAGTTCGCCGCAGCAAACAACTCCATCAAGTATTCGGTCGCAGCAGACTGGTTCGCGCTCTCGCGCAATTCGGGCGACAACACAAGCGCGCGATCATGCTCGTTGGTCGTGTGCAGGTAGCGCGAAGCGAAACGTGTTTCGGGCGTCATCAATGCCGCATCGAGAAAACGTTTCGCGCGAGCAGCGCGGCTGCCTTTCGCAACGGCGGCCAGAGCGCGAAGCGAGCGAAGCGACCAGCGAGGCAGCTTGTCAGCATAATGGAACGCCTGCGCAGCCACGTGGCTCGGATAGCCTGTGAACAACTCGTCGCCGCCCAGTCCCGAAAGCGCGACGGTCACACGCTGGCGCGCGGCTTTTGAAACAAAGTAAGTTTGAATGAGCGATTGCGATGGCTCGTCGTGATGCCACACCATCGCGGGCAACGCCTGCCATGCCTCGTCGCGCCTAAAGGTGAACGCCTGATGATCTGTCTTGAATTTCTCTGCCACAAGCTTTGCGTAACGTGTTTCGCTGTAGCCGGGAGCGAACTCAATCGAGCAGGTTTTTATCGCGCCGCTC
Source organism: Blastocatellia bacterium (assembly GCA_035277165.1). Lineage (GTDB taxonomy): Bacteria > Acidobacteriota > Blastocatellia > UBA7656 > UBA7656 > DATEKX01. The sequence continues at coordinate 3,039 of DATEKX010000338.1, forward strand.
GCGCGAGCCATCATCGCAACGACGAGGCTTGAATCAATGCCGCCCGAAAGGAATGCGCCGAGCGGCACTTCGCTTATCAATCGAATTCGCACAGCATCTTCGAGCAGCGCTTCTAGTTCTTCGAGCCACGCCTGTTCGCTGCGCGCGTGCGACTCTGTAAAATCAATGTCCCAGTATTTTTCGAGCCGGACTTCACCCCTCTCGAATATCAACACGCTTCCTGCGGGAACGCGCTTCACTCCATCGAACAGAGAATGAGGCTCAGGGATTGCAAAGAACGAGAGATATTGAATCAGCACATCCGTGTCTACGCTGCGAGCCACCGTCGGGTCTTCCAACAGCGATTTGATCTCTGAGGCGAAAAGAAGCTCGGAGCCGCGATGGATGTAGACAAGCGGTTTGACGCCCATGCGGTCGCGCGCAAGCAGGAGTCTCTGCCGCGCATCGTCCCAAATGGCAAACGCAAACATCCCGTTGAATCTTTTAACACACGCGTCGCCCCATTCTTCGTAAGCGTGAACGATGACTTCCGTATCGCAATGAGTGCGGAAAACATGACCTTTCGCCAACAACTGATCGCGCAGTTCATCGAAATTATATATCTCGCCGTTGTAGGCGACTGAGACCGTGCCATCTTCGTTCGAGATAGGTTGATGGCCTGCGGCAACGTCAATGATGGCGAGCCGTCGCGCGCCCAGTCCCGCATTTTCATGGCGGTCGAAGTAAAAGCCTTCGCCGTCGGGGCCGCGATGTTCGATCACATCGGCCATGCGTTTTATAAGGCCGCGATCTACGGGTCGCCCATCGAAATTAACTACGCCGCAAATTCCGCACATTGCTATTCAAACGTAACATCTCAGCCCCGTAGGGGCGACCTGTCTATAGTTTCAATAGTCGTAATGTTTTCAGTAGCTCCGTAGGAGCGACCTGTTGATTCAGAGGTCGCTCCTACGGAGCTACGAAGACTTATATGTTGCCAATTCTATAGACAGGTCGCTCCTACGGAGCTACGAAAATTGCCTTTAAGTAAATTGCGAGTCTGCCGATGAAGCTTTGCAAACAGCGTCTCTACCCTCGCGCAACGGCGAACGCCTGCGCGCAAAAGCTTGCAGATAAAATTCAGCCAGCCAGCTATAAAGCTGCTTTTGCTCGTTATAGTAATCGTTGCTCTTGATCGCTGCGAGAATTGTATAAACGACAAAGCGCGCCGAAGACCCAAACAGCTTTGCCATATGATAAAAAAAGCCCGTCGCTCGCCCGTTCACTTTCGCATAGGCTCGAAGGCCGCCGAGGTGACACAATCGCAGCCGCTCTTTTTCAGTCCATTCCAGGTCCGAACTGACGCCGCCTATGTGAAAGACGCTGCCTATCGGCGCGTAAAAGATTCTTTTGCCTGCGCGCTTGATTCGCATGCACCATTCGCTGTCTTCTCCGTACATAAAGAAGTCTTCCGAAAAGCCTTCGCTTTCCGTGAAGACTTCGCGGCGCAGCATCATGAAGGCTCCTGCCAGCCAGTCTACTTCTTTTTCCGTGTCGCTCTTCCAGTATCCGGCCAGCAAGATGTCATCTCGCCTTGAATCTGAAACCAGTTTGTAAAGCCACAGGTCTTCAAACAGACTGCGCCATATACTGAGCGAGCGAAAGGCTGAATGTTGAATCCCTCCGTCAGGCCATCTCAACTGACAACTCGCCATCGAAATTTCAGGGCGAGACATCAGGTAATCGCTCATTCTTGCAATCACATTGTCGCGCACATA
>DATEKX010000339.1:0-2235 GCA_035277165.1 Blastocatellia bacterium
CCAGTTGTTCGCCTCGAACATAAACTTCAACCTTCCAGTTGTGCCCGTGCATATTCTCGCATTTGCCCTGATAGCCGCGCAGCGCGTGCGCGGCTGAAAACTCTTCTTCTATCATCACTTCATACATTGACTTGTCCTCAAAATTTCAACTTCGCGCGCCATCTACAAACTAAAAGACCGAAATGGCTTTGTCAATGAGTTGGCCGGTTGTATGTGATTGAATTTTTGCAAAGTTGACGCTGTTTCAAACCGGGTGCTAAGCTTTATAGTTCTCAGAAGCCTTGCGCGGCTCACTGTGCGCCGCGCTTTTGAATATAAAGCGAGGAGTCTTACCGCCCGACTAACTGATCATGCCATTTTGGAAACGGAAAAAAGAACCTGAATTCATATCACTCGGACTTAACCGCGATGCGACCGCCGAAGAAAAAGAGATAGCTGCTCGCCGCGATGAAGGGCCTGAGCCTGAATTTATTGAGAAATTCAAAACCGCCGTTGCCTCGACTCGCGAAACCCTCTCCGAGCGAATCGAAGCCGCCGTAGGCGTCCGCCGCCAGATTGACGCGCAGGTGCTCGACGAGCTTGAAGAAGTGTTGATTGGGGCAGACATTGGCGTGCAAACTTCGCTTGAGATAATCGAAAAGGCCCGCCAGCAGGTCAGCCGCAAACAGCTTAATGATGTTGACGAGTTGAAGCGTTTAATCAAATCAGAACTGCGCGAAATACTCGATTCAGCCGAGCGCAGCCGCAAGAGCGGCACAGTGGCTTCGGAAACGGAAGTGTCGCTCGACATCAAGCCTTATATTGTGATGGTTGTAGGCGTGAACGGCGTGGGCAAGACTACGACGATTGGAAAGCTCTCGCATCGCATAAAGAGCGAAGGTAACGAGGTGCTGATCTGCGCGGCGGATACGTTCCGCGCAGCCGCAAACGACCAGTTGAAGATTTGGGCCGAACGTTCCGGCGTGCCGCTCATTCAACAAAAGCCCGGCACAGACCCGTCCGCCGTGTTGTTCGATTCAATAACCGCAGCGCGCGCCCGCAATGCCGACGTGCTGATAGTTGACACGGCGGGCCGCTTGCACACAAAGACGAACCTGATGCAGGAGCTTGAAAAGATGCGCCGCATCGCCAATCGTGAGGTTGAAAAAGCGCCTCACGAAGTGCTGTTGGTGATGGATGCGGTCACGGGCCAGAACGGGCTTGAACAGGCGCGGCAATTCACCCGCGCGGTTCCTGTAACGGGCCTTGTGTTGACAAAATTGGATGGAACTGCCAAAGGCGGCATCGTAATCGCCATCGCCAAAGAGTTAGGAATACCGATTCGCTACGTCGGCGTAGGCGAGCAGATGAACGACCTGATCGAATTCTCGCCCGAAGCTTACATCAATGGACTGTTCGATTGAGGAAACGATGAAGTATGAACGATGAATGATGAATTAAGAGCCCCTCTTCAGTTCATCATTCATCGTTCATACTTCATCGTTTCTTCTGAATCTTCTTAACTCACCTTTGCTTCGGTTCCTGATTCCATCAAGGCTTCCTGCTCTGCCGCAAATGAGCCGGGCAACGCCGCGTGAGACAGCGCCGCCTCTCGTCGCTCCATCTGCATTCGCATTCCGAACTTTGGCCTCAGTGTAATCATCGGCTGCATTGCGATCTGCTGGCCAGCCGCCAGTCGCATCTTCCACTTCTGCGCAATCGTGGAAATCAACAACACGCCTTCCATCCAGGCGAAAGGCTCGCCTATGCAGACGCGAGGGCCGCCGCCGAACGGGAAGTAAGAGAACTTCGGCCGCGCTTCTTTCGCTTCGGGCTTCCACCGTTCAGGGTCGAACTTTTCAGGCTCAGGGTAGTACCGCGCGTCGTGTTGCATCACATACGGACTCATCAGAATTATCGAGCGAGCCGGAAACGTGTACTTGTCTACCTGATAGTCGTTCAACGCGCGGCGACCGATGAGCCACGCAGGCGGATACAATCGCATCGCTTCTGCAAATACCATCTCCGTGTAACGCAGCCGCGCCACGTCTTCAGCCGCAGGCTGCCTGCCCTTTAGAACGGAATCAATCTCTGCGTGCATCCGTGCTTCTATGTCCGGGTGCTGAGAGAGCAGATACCATGTCCACGTCAAAGCGTTCGCAGTAGTCTCGTGCCCGGCAAGGAAAATAGTCATCGCTTCATCGCGAAGCTGTTCGTCGGTCATCCCCGTGCCGTCGCCTTCAACGTCTTGCGCCA
>DATEKX010000340.1:0-5725 GCA_035277165.1 Blastocatellia bacterium
GGCAGGGACAAGCCCTGCCCCTACTATGCCTGTCAACCGACTTTGTTACTGCCGTGAACAGTTACTTTATTTGTTGGATTGTCGCGCTGAAATCAGGTATCCTTCACAGGCTATTTCGCCAGCCTTAGCCAAGCATCAAAGTTTATGCAGTATAGTCGAACGCGGCAACGGCGCGGCTGGTCTTTTGGAGAAACAAAGTGATGAGCAATCTGGATAGCCTGACAGGCCAAAGAATTATTGTGACAGGCGGCGCGGGCTTCGTCGGGTCAAACATCGTGCGGCGATTGTTGAAAGCCGGAGCCAGAGTCATAGTGCTCGACGACTTCTACACGGGCGCTATGGACAACCTCCCGGCTGAAGACCCGAAACTTGAAGTCGTTCGCGGAAGCGTGACGGATTTCGATTTGGTCCGCGACACAATCAAAGGCGCAAGCATTGTCTTTCACGAAGCGGCTCGCAATATCATCGTCTCGACGCGCAACCCGCGCGAAGACTATGAAGTCAACATAGGCGGCACTCTGAACGTTTTATTGGCAGCGCGCGAAACGGGCGTGGGGCGAACCGTTTACGCTTCGTCGGCATCTGTTTACGGGAATCCGCGCTACCTGCCCATCAACGAAGATGACGCGACCAATATGCTCAGTCCTTACGCGGTGTCGAAATTCGCAGGCGAGAATTACTGCAAAGCGTTTTATGAAAGCTACGGGCTTTCGGTTTCGGCTGTGCGCTACTCGAATGTGTTCGGCACGGCGCAGCGCCCGGACAATCCTTACTGCGGAGTCATAGCTAAGTTTTTCGAAGCGGCTATGGCGGGCGAGTCGCCGCGCATTCACGGCGACGGCGAGCAGACGCGCGATTTCACTTATATTGATGATGTGGTCGAAGCCACTATTCTTGCAGGCGTATCATCCAAGGCCGAGGGGCAGGTTTATAACGTGGGCACAGGGCGCGAGGTGACCGTCAACCAACTCGCGCGAATGATAATTCAGATAACCGACGCGGCAGTGGAGCCATCTTATGTTGACCGGCGCGACATAGACAACATACGCCGTCGCGTGGTCAACATTGAAAAGATTCGCCGCGAGCTAAGATGGGTACCATCCGTCACTATCGAAGAAGGGCTTCGTCGCACATATCAATGGCTGAAAGAAAACGTCAAAGGAACCTCACGGTGAGCACAGCTAAAGCGTTCGACAAACAACCTATGCCGAAAGCTGCTCCGCGCGTGTTGTGCGTCGCGCCCGCATGGAACGAGGGCGAGCGAATTGCGCGCGTAGTGAAAGCCGTCCCTGCAGACCTTGTGGAAACAATGTTAGTCGTAGACGACGGCTCGTCGGACGAAACAGGACATTATGCCGAGCAGGCCGGAGCGCTCGTGATTCGTCAGGGAGCAAACAGGGGCGTGGGCGCAGCGATTCGCAGCGGTATTGATTACGCCATCAAGCACGGTTACGACATAGTGGCAATCGTATCGGGCGGCGGCAAGACTCCGCCTGAGCAGATACCGCGCCTGGTCGAGCCAATAATCAAAGGCGAAGCTGTGTTTGTGCAAGGCTCGCGTTACCTGGAAGGCGGCGAATATTTACGCATGCCGCTTCGCAGGAAGTTGGGCACGCGCGGGTACACTTTTTTATTTTCGCTCTTCTGCGGTCGCCGAGTGACTGATGCGTCGAGCGGATTCCGCGCGATTCACACATCTCTTTTTAAAGACAAACGAATCAACCTGTGGCAGGACTGGCTCGACCGTTACGAGCTTGAGCCTTACCTGTTATTCAAGGCATTACGCCTGCGTCACAAAGTCATCGAGGTGCCAGTCACGATTGAGTATCCGAAAGAAAACGACGGCATCGCTTACACGAAGATGCGCGCGCTGGTTGATTGGTGGAAGATATTCCGGCCCATCCTGTTCCTCGCTCTTGGAATAAAGCGATAAAACCAGCAACGCAAAACCGCTCGTCTGTAGGGGCAGGGTTCGTCCCTGCCCGGATCGCGAAGCGATGACAGAATTATAATCCGGCAGATTTCAAATCAATCATTGCCTTCGGCAATCCGGGCAGGGACGAGCCCTGCCCCTACAGAAAACTCAATATTAATTTCCTGACTGCTTCACGTTGAAAACTTTTCCGGCAATCTTAATCGTTCCCTTGCGCGCTGCGCCGCTCGTGTTTGCAGCGACCGAATAACTAACATTGCCTTCGCCGATTCCGCTGCTGGTATTAACAGTTATCCAGCTTACGCCGCTCGTAGCCTGCCATAAACAACCCGCCCCGCCCGACACCTGTATGGAGCCAGCCGTCGCGCTTGAAGCAACAGACGCGCTGGAAGGCGAAATTGTATATGCGCAGTTACCGCTGAATCCGCCAGCTTGAGTTACTGAGAAGGTTTGCTCGCCGATAGTGATAGTTCCGCTGCGCGTACTGCCCGTAGAATTATCTCTGACGGCATAGTTGACCACAGCATTGCCTGAGCCGGAACCGGCTGATGTGATGACTATCCAACTATTGTTGCTCGTCGCAGCCCACCCGCAGTTGCTTGTAGTCGAAATGGCCAAGCTGTTTTCTCCTCCCGTCGAAGGGAAGGACGCGCTGCCGGGTGAGACCAAACAACTGCACGAACTTGTTCCGACCGTGATGTCAGCAAAGGCAGAAGTCGAGCGCGCGCCCGTTGTGACGACCGCGCGAGCGCATATCGTATAACTGCCCGCGGGCACATTTGCCCATGTAATGCTGTAGGGGCTGGTGGTGTCTGTGCCTATCAGCGTGGTGCCCGCATAAAACTCCATACGCGAAACAGTGTATTGAGTGACTGGCCGATCAGCGCTGATGGTGATCGTTGTCGGCGCGTTGAACGACTGCCCGTTGGCAGGGCTGGTCAGCGCCGGTTTCGGTATTCCCAACACGCTCAGGCTGCCTTGGGTGACTGTAAAATTGACTGGCGGTGATGTCTTCGAGTTGCCTATGTTGTCCACGGCTTGCGCGATGATGGAGTGATTGCCGACAAGCGGATCGTCAATCGCGATCTGATAAGGAGCCGAAGTATCGGTGGCTATTATCGAGCCGTTGTCATAAAACTCAATGCGACTGATCGCCCTGCCGCTTGCAGCAGTAGCATTGGCAGTTACAAATATGCTGACGGGCTTATTGAAGGAAGAGTTGTTTGACGGACTGGTCAGGCTCACAGTCGGGCTACAATCTCCGGTCGAACAAGAAGCGCCCGTGATTGCAAACGAGCGATTCGCGCCGTCGGACGAAATTTGAAATCGCAGATCGCGTCCCAACACAATCACGCGCACATCCGAGAAGCCTAGCCCCACAGGAGTCTGCCAGTTATAGCTTCGCGCGCTCGCGGGTAAATCTGCGGCTACAGGCTGCCAGGAATATCCGCCGTCGAATGAAGCGATGATCTCGAATGAGCGCATCCCTTCATCGTCTGAAGCAGTCCAGGTGATAGGAATCACGCTGCCTGACGGGAAAGACTGACCCGACGCGGGAGTTTGCAGGTTCACCGCCGGAGCCTGATCTCCGACTCGCGCGTCAGGGCGAATTTTGAAAAACGGCGTGAAGAACAATCTCGCGTCGTTAAGACTGCCGCTGGTTATTATCAGAACGCGAGCGCGATCTGTGCTCGCGTAAGGCATCATTGGTTCTGACGGGAGGGTTCCTTTGTTTGTGAGCCACCCGCCCAGCGGAATGCTTATCGGGTCATAGCCTTCCAGCAACAGGTAAGCGTATACGCTATCGCCGCTGCTTCCCTGATTGTTTACGGTCCACGTTACAGGTACGCGTTGCCCGGGCGCGAAAGTCTCGCCGCCTAAAGGCGATGTGATAGTGATATCGGTCGTCACGCGGCCCGATGGAGTTTGGAAGGAAGATTCGTCGTAGCTCTCTTTGCCCGTTGAATCAACGGCGACGACGCGAATAAATTGAGAGCTGCCTGAAACCTCGAACCCTATATCCGGCACGGTGAATTCATAAGTTCGTTGATTGCCCGGAAGCGTGGCAAACAACTGGAATCTGCCGGGAAAGTTACCGGCCCGCGAAAAGTAGACGCGGTGTTCCGCGATTCCGTTCTCGTCTTCGGAATCCCATGAAAGGATGACTCGCGCGCCCGCTTTAAGGTTAAAGTAAGGCTGCTTCAATTTCACCAGCGGAACAGAGTTCGAGACATCGGGCACAGAGGTGAGAAAAGGCTGGTACCTGACGTATGAATCGTTCTCTATCGGGTCGCCCGTCCCGCCGGGATTTGAAGGCGCTTGCGGCCCTGTCGGAGAACCCCACCAGTTAAAGCGCGCATCGAGCAATCCGTCCAGTCCGCGCACAGCGACCGTGTTGCCTTGAAAGATGTTTGAAGCATTCGGGCCTACGTTCAACGAGCCGTTGTCTCCGCCGTTGTGCCCAAGTTCGTTGTTCAAGTATTGCGAGGTGCTGACAAAGCTTGCGCCCTGAGTCGCCGTTTCATTATTGCGAAATATTGAATTTTCTATGACGGTCGTTCCTCCGGTCAGCCCTGCATAACCGCCTTCAACAATCGCGTGACGGAAACGGCGAGCGTTGTGGGAATTATTGTGGATGCGATACCAGTATTGACCGGGGTTGAGAGGCTCGATGGTGATCGGAGCCGCTGCGCTGCCGAGCGCGCGAAGCCCTCCGCTGTAATCAATTATTTCAGCGCCGGGCGTCATTTTCACAGACGTGCCGGGAAGTATCGTCCACTCCTTTCCAGAGAAATAAAATTTGTCTTCGTTGCCGATGATGTAAGGTATGCCAAAGTTCGGCCACGTAAAAGGCCCCCACCAATCCAGGGATGCAGGCCCGTAGATAGCGTTATTGTCGTTGCCCGTCACGGGAACATTGCTGCCCGGCAACAACCCTGCGCTGTCTAATGCGAGCGTGTAGCCGTTTCCTTCGAGCGTGGTGTTCGGCCCCAGAAAATGATTTACCCCGCGTCCGTAGCCGCCCAACAACAGACCTGCTCCGGCTGCATTGGTGACTGTAACGTTGTTGAAATAAATCGGCCATTCCGAAGCAACAGTAAACCCGTTGCCTGTAGAGCTGTCCGAATTATATTGATCGAGATAAACGTAGCCGTTAGTGACCCTGCAATACGAGCCGTTTTGAAAGCTGACATCTCTGAGCACGAGCGTAATATTGTTGAGGTCGAGGCTCGAACTGGAAAACAAACCGTTGCCCATAAAGACACAGTGATCGAGTTGCACATAAGGCGGCATCCCCGAATAAAGCACAGTAGTGGGGCTGACCAGAAAGCCGTTCATCTTGAACATGCAATTCGAGAATAGATATGTGCTGTTCGGGTCTGGTTTGATAGGGCAAGCGATCACAGTGTTGTTCAACTCGACTCTGCCTGACCCGCCGACTTTGTCCGGGTAGTTGGACTGGCTGTTGATCTGTATTTGGTTATTTGCAGTTCCCTGCCCGATCAAAGCGCCTTCGACTTGAAGCGTGCTTCCAGATGTCACCTGGACGATGACTCCCGGCTCCATGATGACTGTTGTTCCCGGAGGGATTGTGTAAGTGCCGTTGATAACATGCGGGTTATCGCTTGCGTGCCATATTATGGTATCGGCAGAAGCGGTGGTTGCAAACAGACAGACAGAGATGAACATCAGGGCAGTGATAAAAGACTTTTTCATCATCAGCGCTCCTTTTGCGATAAGGGCACTATGTGCAAGGTTTTTATTTAGATTGAAAGCGTCCGGTCTGGAACA
>DATEKX010000341.1:0-4218 GCA_035277165.1 Blastocatellia bacterium
CGCTCTCTCTCTTTTTCCTTTTCTTTTTCCGCTTCGCGTTGCTTTCGTTGTTGGTCTTCGATTTCGAGTATAGACGGAGGCGCGGCGGCAAAAGCTATCTCTTCGCGATAGGTTGCATAGACGGGCTTGCCGTTTAATAGCGCGGGCGAAAATTTGTACTGGCGAAACGCTTCGACGGCGCGTTCGTCTATCACAGGGTCGAGCGAACGCACCACTCGCACATTGATGATATTTCCTTCCGGCGTGACTACGCCGCCGACAAGCACAGCGCCGCGAACGCTGCGCGTGGATTCAAACTTTGGCGAGACACGTTCCATAGCGACGGGCGGCGTGAAGCGATCACTTTCCTGCATTTGAACAGCGCCGCCGTATTCGTCAACAGGCCGCGACAACTGCTCAGGCCGATTGCGCAGATTTGAAACGGGCACGATTTCCGGCGTGACTGAAACAAGCAGAGTGCGCTCTGTCGGCACGCTTTCCTGACGGCCTCCTGAGCCTACGAAATACTTCAGTCCGAACATCCCCTTGCCCCCGCGCAGCAACACCGTTTCGTAGTTATCGAACTCGATGCCTTTCATCTCAAGCAGTGCTGCGTTCGCGTAGCGCACTCTGATGTCCAGCTTCATGTACCCGCGTATGATGTCGCGCGGAGTTACGAAAAAGACCATGTATTCAGGGCCGAGCAGGACTGCATCGTTGAATGTCTCGTTGCTGCGAAGCCCGACCGAGCGCACGTGACGAACGGCTATTTCTTCGAGCTTGTGCTTGTCTTTGAGATAAGCCATCTCATCCTGTGCAGTCGAATAAGTTCCGGCCAGCCGCGTGACTTCTTCAAGAGCGGGCGAGCGTTGCGCGTCATACTGATAGATGGCGAATGTGAGATTGACACCGTACTCGCGATAGTTCGCGCGCGAGTTCCCGGAGCCGCTTTGCCCGTGTGCAAGCGGAGCAAGTAAACAACTGATGATAATTGCAAACAGGAATTTTGGACTACTCATAACATTACTCTAATTCATGCGCGGACGCTTCTGCCAGCATAAGACGATACGCCTCGCTTTTGCTTATGTGACGCGCGCGGGCGACTCGTTTAAGCGCGTTCTTACGATCAATGCCGTCCTCTCTCATTGCGGCTTCGACTTCTTCAAGTATTGAACGCGCGGGTTCTAAATTCTTGTCCTCCGTAGGCGGGCCTATTAGCAAAACTATCTCGCCTCTTGTTTCAGCTATTTCTATTTCGGAAAGCGCGCCTCGAATGAACTGCTCGTGTAATTTCGTAAGCTCGCGCGCAACGACCGTCTGGCGATTGCCAAGCACATCGCGCGCATCCGCAAGAGTTTCTTTGATGCGATGCGGCGCTTCGTAAAAGACGAGCGTTGAACGTAACGGCGCAAGCTGGGCAAGTCGTGCCCTGCGCGCGTAGCGTCGCGCAGGCAGGAACCCTGCGAAAGTGAATTCGGCTGTAGCCAACCCCGACGCAGCCAGCGCAGTGACGAGCGCCGACGGCCCCGGAATTGGAACGACCCGTATGCCTTCGTCTATTGAATCGCGCACGAGGCGAAAGCCCGGATCAGAAACAAGTGGCGTGCCCGCGTCCGACACAAGCGCAATGTTTAGACCCGCTTTGAGTTTTTCGATTATGTCGGCAGCGCGCTCGCGCTCGTTGTGGTCGTGATAGCTGACGGTGGGCTTAGAGATTTCATAATGCGCGAGCAGTTTGCGCGTATGTCGCGTATCTTCGCAGGCGATCAAGTCAACTTCGCGGAGCACGCGAAGGGCGCGAAGGGTTATGTCTTCGAGATTGCCTATCGGCGTTGCGACCAGATAAAGCTTGCCTGACATGATAAACAAATATTTCGGAAACTTGTCGGATGGTAACTTGGCGACTGATGGTCGGTCAATGGCGCAGTATAAGTTCGATAGTGTAAAAGAAATGGCGCAATGCCTCACACGTCCGCTAACTATGAACAGCGCGTTACTAAAAAATTCTATGCGCGCTTCAAATCCGAATGCAAAGAACTGAGCAGGTTTATCGAAGGCATCACGGACGAAGAAGAAAAACAGCGGCGCGCATCTGTTTTGCTCATCCGCCTGATGTTCGTTTACTTCGTCCGGTCGAAAGGGTTATTCGATAGCGAAATATTATCGCGCTTCGATATGGAAGACCCTCGCAGTCAAATACCCGACGCTGCTTTTGAAAAAGTCTTCGACTTCTTCGATCAATATCGCTGGCGGCTAGAAGAAGGCTTGCCCCGCGACGACAGCAGTATAACTCCCGATGTTCTCGGACACATACTCGAACAGCACATCAATCAAAAACAGATGGGCGCGTACTATACGAAAGACGACATCACTGAATACATCACTAAAAACACGATCATCCCGGCGCTATTCGACGCGGTGCAGCGCGAGCGCGAAGCCGATTTTTATGGCGAGCGTTCCATCTGGCGACTGCTTCAAGCCGATCCTGACCGCTATATCTACGCGGCTGTAAAAAAAGGCGCAGCCCTGCCGACCGAAACCTCGCGCGAGATGCTTGCGCGGCGAAGGCGTTCTGAAGAGCTACGCGCAAAATTAAGCAGAGGCGATATTGGCAGTATTGACGACATCATCACTTTCAATCTCGATATTCGCCGCTTTGCGCGTGATGTTATTGAAACCTGCGAAAGCCCGCGACAGCTTTCTGCTTTCTGGCGTGCGCTCGAAAGCCTGACCGTGCTTGACCCAACCTGTGGGTCAGGCGCTTTTTTGTTTGCCGCTATGAACATTCTCGAATCGCTTTATGAAGTCTGTTTTGACCGGATGCGATTCTTCTTGAGCGAGCCTCAAGGTCACGACGCGGAAAGCTTATGCGAATTTCGCAAAGTATTAGACCTCGTAGAGGCCGAAGCAAACCAATCGAATCAGCGTTGCTTCATCTTAAAGGCGATAATCTCTAACAACCTTTTCGGCGTTGACATCATGCAGGAAGCAGTCGAAATGTGCAGGCTGCGTTTCTTTCTAAAACTACTGGCGCATTCAAACGACAGGCAATCAATCGAATCACTGTTTGAAATCGGATTCAACCTCCGAGTTGGAAATGCGCTCGTCGGTTACGCAGTTCGAGAAACGGCTGAATGCGCTCGAAACAAGCAAGACTTCGATCAACAACTCGCAAGCGAATCGGGCGCTTGCGCGCCGTATGAAGACTGGATCGCATCTCACAAACCGCTTCACTGGCCAGTTGAGTTTCCTCAGGTCATCCGTCGCGGCGGGTTCGATTGTGTGATAGGCAATCCGCCTTATGTCGCCGCCGCGACTGTCAGCAGGCAATATGCGATTGAAAAATATGCGACGGCAGATTGCTCTGACATTTATGCGTGGGTGTTGGAAAGAGCCTGCCACCTGTTACGCGAGGGAGGCCGAAGCGGCCAGATAGTGCCTCTCAGCTTGACCTTCAGTCGCGACTTCGCAACTTGCCGCAAACTTCTGTTCACTGTTTATAGTGAAAACTGGTTTTCGTCGTTTGCAAGGATTCCCGCCGCGCTTTTCAATTTCGACGTTCGCATCCGCAACACTATTCACATCGGTCATAAATCTGAAAAGCCAACTCGCCAGTATTCGGGTCGTCAGTATGCGACTCGCCTGCATCGCTGGTTTGAAGCTGCGCGCCCGCACCTGTTCGAGTTGATCGAATACGCGCCGTTTACTCCGCAACTCTGGCAAAACAGGATTCCAAAACTCGGCGCGAGCCAGATTGCGCGTGCCTTCGAGCACTGTCAGACCCGCGCGCGTTCGACAATCGAGGCGAGCCTTGTCCGAGGGCCGACGCCTCACGCTCTGCATTTCAAGAGGACTGCATACAACTGGCTCGATTTCTGTCGCCGCCTGCCCCCTTGCTACGACAGTGAAGGGAAAGATATATCGCACACCAAATTCAGCACAGTTTATTTTGCCAACGCGCGTGCGCGCGACCTCGCCTTTCTTTTGCTGAACGGCAAGTTGATGTTGGTCTTCTGGGCAATCGTCGGCGACGATTTCGATGTGACACGACGAATGTTCGCCGATTTCCCTATCAACCTGGACGACATCTCTGATGATGAATCATCGCGCCTGTTGCGACTGGCCGATCAGTTGGAAGATAAGATGGAGAAAAACGTTTCGTTTAAATTGAATGCAGGCAAACGCGTAGGGAATTACAATCTCGCAAAATGTCGCGACGTGACCGACCAAAGCGACCTT
>DATEKX010000342.1:0-5484 GCA_035277165.1 Blastocatellia bacterium
TTATTTCTCTCGTCCAAACTTGCTCATTAGCATCTGAACATGCTCGACGATGTTGTTACACAACTCTATAATCATTAGGGAGAACAAACGTCATGATAAAAAAAGCGGCATTGATCGTGCTTGCTACAGGTATGATTCTGGCATGGGCGTTGAACCTGTCGGCAGCGACTAACGGCGTAGTCGCCTATCCTCTGGGATACCGCGATTGGACGCGCGTGAAGAGTGCGACGGTTGATCCCAAAAGCCCTGCGGCTGGGCGTTACGGAGGGCTTCATCATATCTATGCAAATGAAAAAGCGATGCAAGGCTATCGCACGGGTCAGTTCCCAGATGGCTCGGTTATCGTGTTTGACTTGCTTGAAACGCGAGACACCGCAGGGACGACAGCAGAAGGGCCGCGAAAATTTATTGATGTGATGGTAAAAGACAATCAACAATACGCCGAGACCGGAGGATGGGGATTTGAGGAGTTCACGGGCGATAGCCAAACGGATCGAGCGTTAACCGCGCAGGCGAAAACAGCTTGTTATAACTGCCATACAAAGCAAAAAGATCAGGGCTTCGTCTTCAGCAAACTGAGCAAGTGAAATAGAACACTTCGCAAAAACGAAAGGGCAAATTTTTATGAGCGCAGAGTCCAGAGCCGTTTCAACGGAAAATCGGACGGCTTCCAGAGCAATCTTATGGGCCTGGTTGGTAGCCGGAACGCTCGACATTATGTCTGCGGTCGTCCACACCCTCGTACTGGGGCGAAGACCTGTCGATATGCTGAAAAGCATCGCCAGCGGAATTCTCGGCGCTGCCGCTAGAGAAGGCGGATTTTGGACTGCTGCCTTTGGTCTTGCCCTACATTTTCTGATTGCCTTGATCGCGACAATCATATTCTACCTGGCTAGCCGAAAGTTGAAATTTATGGTGCGGCAACCAATCCTGAGCGGCGTGCTCTACGGCATCGCCGTTTACCTGTTTATGTATGGCGTCGTTCTACCTCTGACTTTTCACCGAAGCTCCATCACTCAACTCTCCGCAGTGGCCGTATCAGTGCCTATACACATATTATTCGTCGGGCTGCCAATAGCGCTTGTCATCCGCCGTTTTTCGCCCGCTTTACTTTTACTGCTGTTTATCGTTTTTCCGTGGAGCGCGCATAACGCGACTGCCGCAACTCAGCGAGAAGGGGCGACCGCCGAATCGGCTTCTGTGGTGGTGCTGGTCGAATTGTTTACTTCAGAAGGTTGCTCGTCTTGCCCGCCTGCCGACAAGCTGCTAACTAATCTGGATCAGACTCAACCGATCAAAGGCGTGCAGGTGATAGCACTCAGCCAGCACGTTGATTATTGGAATCAGTTCGGATGGAAGGACCCGTTTTCATCTGCCGACTTCAGCCAAAGGCAGCTCGAATACATGAAAGCGCTCCACACCAAAGATGTCTATACCCCGCAGATGATCATAGACGGTCAGACAGAGTTTGTCGGCAGCAACCTTGCAAGAGCCCGCGAAGCGATTACAAAAGCGGCTCGCTCGCCAAAAGCAGACGTGAGCATCGCAGTTAAATCACTGGCGCAGAAATCGATCACGCTCACAGTGCGAGTGGAAAACATGCCGGATATTTCACAGGGCGACACGGCTGATGTGATGCTGGCTATTACCGAGAGCAACTTGCTGAGCAAAGTATCGAAAGGCGAAAACTCTGGCCGCGAACTCGCGCACTCGGCGGTGGCGCGCAAGCTGACGAAGATAGGCAGCATCTCTGGCAAGGCGTTCAGCGCCGAACCTCGAATTGATCTGGGGTCTACCTGGAAACGCCAAAACATGAAAGCTGTAGTCTTTGTGCAGGAACGCACTTCTCGTCGAGTGCTTGGCGCAGCGGCAATCAAATTTGAAAGCGAATCATAAGTCAGATGTTTTCAAGCGCAGCTTTGAAGGCGCGAAGCGTGCGTTCAGGCGTGTCTGTCGGAACTGAACATCCGGGAGTTACTATCAACCCGCGCGTCCCAACTTCCTGTAAAGCTGTGGCGACTTGCTTTCTGATTTCAGGCGGCGCGAGATGAGCGGCAACAGATTCATCCACACCTCCCATCACTGTTTTGCCCGACACGACGCGGCCTTCGTTAAGCGATGGTGGAGTTGCGAAGTGCGACCAGTTGATCGCGCTCGCAGGATAATCGAGCAGCGAATCGAAATGAATTCGTTTGCCGTGGATGTGCATCACATTGAAAGGGGCTTCGCGGACGGCTTCCAACACTTTCAAGTCGAACGGGCGGCCCCACGTTTTATATTCTTCTGAACTCATTACATCATCAGTCGCCGCTCCAAGTGAAAGAAAGATTCCAGCCGCTCCTCGCGCGACAGCTTCTTTCGCATAATCTGCGAGCGACGTGGCAATCGCGTCCATCGCAGAGAGCAGAGCTTCGGGATGACGCTTGCAAGCTTGGGCGATGTCGCCCGTTTCGGTCATCCTTCGCGCAGTCGTCCACGGACTGAAAATGGTTTCGATGAACAGGGCCTCTTTGCCTATGCGGTCATTGATCATCGAAAGCGCGGTAAGCTGTTCGTCCCAGCATTTGTCTTTTCCGCTGACAGGCTCTATTCGTCTCCAATCATCTTCGGTTGCGATGGCTTCGATACCTTGCGGCAACGGGTAAGGGTAATCGCTCATGACTTTTAAGAAATCCAGCTCATAGGCTCGATAAAAATCTATCTCCGCTTCGGCGTGAATTTTTCCGGGCATGTGCTGAAGCCCGAAGTGATACCAGAAACCAAAAGGCGGGCGATCAACCTCTTCGCCTTTGAGCGCGTTCGTTACTCGTTCGATTTTATTCAAAGCAATCTCCTTGGAGTTTTAGTTTATTGTCCGCTTCGATATTGAGCAACCGCCGAGCATTAACGAAAGTAAATTGAAACAAGATAAAGCAAGCGCGTGTCTAACTGAATTTACAGCCTGGCGCTTTCATAAATTCAAACGTTGGTTTAATCTTTTTGTGACCAGTCCGGCAGAATTCCCAGTAACGGGCAACCGTATCTTGATTATTGCTCTCTAAGGCTTGCCGAAGGACACAGCTATGAAGATCAAACAACTCTTTGCCTCATTCACGCTTTCGTTGACCGTTTTTTCATCGGTCGTAGCTCAATCGCCGCCACAGCAAGATTCTACGAAGCAGGAACAGGAACGGAAAGTTCAGGAGGAGCTTGAGAAGAAATCGCTTGTTTTGCTCGACGAGGTAATTAAAGAAGCGCAGTCGCTCAAGCTGCCGGAAAATCGTATTTACATTCAGGCGAGCGCCGCCGATTTGCTTTGGCCGCACGACGAGAAACGCGCTCGCTCGCTCTTCAAAGAAGTCATCAACAGTTTCGTTGAAATTGTGCGCAAGGCTGATTATAAGCCTCAGCGACCGACTGACTTGAGCCTCTCATATGCGATCAGGCCTTATAACAACTCGACCAATCCTGAAATGTTGGCTTGGATGCGGGCTCAATTGCGCCAGGAAATTTTGCAGTTGCTTATGCGTCACGACGTAAAATTGGGGCGCGAGTTCTTGCGCGCATCTCGGCAAAGCGCTAATACGACTACAGCAAATGCCGAGACGATGAATTTCGAGATCATGATGGATATGCAGTTTGCGAGTCGGCTCGCCGAAACTGAACCGAAGCAGGCTTTGGAAATTGCTCAAGAGGGTTTCGACAAGGCGTTTTCCATGGGACAGCAGGAAAGCTTGATCGCCATACTTCAGCAACTTCAATTCAAAGACACGGAAGCGGCGGCAAAGATGGCTGGCGATCTTATGAAAAAATTCCGCTCTGAAAACCTTGCGTCGAATGTTTCCATGTTTAATGCCGCTTTGAGGTTTTTAGACGTTGTGACGCAGCAGCACAAAGAGAGTTCGACGCAAGAGCAAACTCCCTCTAAGAACGAGCGGCCATTGCTGGATGAACAATCGCTTAGAGATTTAGTCGAGATGCTTGCGAGCGCGGCATTGACAAAAAATAAAGACTCCTTGGATGACGGAGGTTCAAGTGACGACATGAATCTGGAGATGATGCAGATCCTAATCCCTCATATTGAGAAGTATGCGCCTTCGCGCGTGGCTGCTCTGCGGGCGAAGATCAAAGAATTCACCAGGCCGCTCAATCCACAGGAGCAGGCCTGGTCAGAGCTTTCAAGCAAAGGCGAAGACGCGACTGCGGAAGACTTCCTCCGTCTGGCAGCCAAAATGCCTGCGGAAGAGCAGGGCGCATTCTACGGAAGAGCTGCGCGAAGGGCGATTGAGAAAGGCGACCTTGAGCGCGCGCGCCAGATCATAAGCGAGCACATCGCAGACACGGAACAGCGCAAAAATTATCTTGAAGAAATAGACCGCCATACGCTGATGAATGCAGTCAGGGAGGGCAAGCTCGAAGCTGCTCGGCAGACGCTTGCGCAAATCGAATCTCCTGAAGAGCGCGCGATAATATTGTCTCAACTAGCAGCTTCAGCAGCGGCAAAAGGAGACAAAAAGATTGCGCTTCAACTGATTAACGAAGTGCGCTCGCTGGTCGGCAATCCACCTGAGAACGCAACGCAGTTCATAGCGCAGGTCCAGCTAGCTGGCACAGCGGCTTCCATTGATGCCGTGCAGAGTTTTGAAATTCTTGAAGGGATGATAGATCAACTCAATGCAATCGTAGCGGCTTCAGCCGTGCTCGATGGTTTTGAGAATCGCCAACAATTTAGAGAAGGCGAGATGATGCTTCGAGGTCATGGAGTAATCAATGGTCTGTTTCAATACTGGTCTAATGATTTGCAACTGCTTGCGCGCACAGATTTCGACCGCGCGCGCGAGGCGACCGAACGTTTTCAGCGGAGCGAAATGCGGTTGATGGTCCGGCTATCAATTACCGGTGGCGTGCTATCAGATAAAATAAAGGTAACTGAAAATCAAAGAAGGCATTCCCTGATGCAGGTTCTGATGCAGCAGTGATAGTTGAAAATTTGCGAGGGTTGACACTGCTCGAAACGCTCTGCTAATTTTGAACCTTGAATTTATAGGCGCGTAGCTCAGGGGTAGAGCACTACCTTGACACGGTAGGGGTCTGGGGTTCAAATCCCCACGTGCCTATTTCACCTTTTCTTGATTCTAGGGGATTTAAGTCGGAATAGACTTGAATCCCCTTATCATTTGTCACATGGTTTGTCACGTAACTATCAAACCCGCCTTCGTTGTCACCTTCCTGTGTCACATTTAGTTCGGCACCGTCACGTGAGGTTGTCACATCACTAAAGGTGGAATTTATAGGTTGGTCGCTAGGCAGGGTTGTTTGTAACAGCGCAGTCAATGCAGATCGTTTAGCTTCTAGGCGGACATGACTGTAGCGGTCGAGCATCCGGCGATCAACGTGGCCGACTAAGGACATAATCACGCCGTCCGGCGCTCCTGATTCTATTAGCTTGGTTATGACATGGTGGCGCAGATCATGGAATCTCAGCCCTTTTAATCCTGCGTCTTT
>DATEKX010000343.1:0-3279 GCA_035277165.1 Blastocatellia bacterium
CGGCGCAACTGATAATCGCAGACCTGACGGGGATGAATCCTAACGTATTTTACGATGTTGGCTATGCCGACGCGCTCGGCAAAACCGTAATCCTCCTGATCCAGCAGGGGGATGACATACCATTTGATCTTCAGTCTCAAAGGCATATTAATTACGAGGGAAACATAATAAAATTGAGAGACGAGCTCATAGAGATGGTAAGAGCGCTCAGGCGAGACTAGCTTGTTCTGCTTTCCTAGAATCAGGCAGACAGCCGAACTCCGATTAAGCCGCACGCGGCCCGCAAAACAGCAAACCACGAAGCCCCCTCAACCGGTGTTGCGCAATCCCGCTGAGATGCCGTTGATCGTTGCGGCCAGCGCGTAATTCAATTCTTCGCTCTCTTCGCCGCTCTGCTTGCGACGGAGCAGGTCAACCTGAATCAGGCTCATGGGGTCAACATAAGGATTGCGAAGGCGTATCGAACGCGCAAGCACCTGGTTGTTTTCAAGCAACTGCGATTGATTGCTCACGCGCAAAACCTGGCGGCGCGTTCGCTCGAACTCTTCAACTATCATCTGAAAGACTCGTTCACGCAGGCCGCTGTCTTCAACCAGATCTGCATACAGTCGCGCTATGTCCAGATCGGCTTTCGCCATGCCTATCTCGAGGTTTCCGATCAGATCGTTGAAGAGCGGGAATCTCTGCGTCATCGTTTCAAGCAACCGCGCTTCTGCGGCTCCACGACGGCTGAATCTTTCCATCGCCCATCCGACTCCGAACCACGCAGGCAGAACGTGACGGCTCTGCATCCATCCGAACACCCACGGAATAGCGCGCAGGTCTGTGATGCCGCGATTGTTCGCGCGGCGCGCGGGGCGCGAACCGATCTTTGCCTGCTCGAACTCCAGCACAGGCGTCGCCTGCTCGAAGTAAGGCAGGATGTCCGGGTTCTCTACGACATGCTCGCGATAGAAAGCGAATGCCTCCTCCGACATCTCGCTCATTGCCGCTTCCCATTCCGACTCGTCAACAACATCTTTGCCGGGCCGCGCGAGAGCTTCGAGCGATGCTGCGATCATTAATTCGAGATTGCGCTCGGCAAGCACTATGTCCGAATATTTCCAATTCAGCACTTCACCCTGCTCTGTAATTTTCATCTCGCCGCTGAAAGCCCCGGCGGGCTGCGCGACAATCGCCCGATGCGTCGGGCCGCCGCCGCGACCTACTGTGCCGCCACGGCCATGAAAGAGTCGCAGCCGTACATTGCATTCATCGGCTACGCGATGCAGAGCGCGATGAGCTTTGTAAATTTCCCACGTGCTCGTCAGCATCCCGCCATCTTTGTTCGAGTCCGAATATCCGAGCATCACTTCCTGCCGTCGCCCCCACGAATCTATCAGCTTCGCGTAATCTTTCGATGTCCACAGGGCGCGACAAATCTCAGGGCAATTGCGCAGGTCTTCGATTGATTCAAACAGCGGCACGGGCATCAGCCCCGCATCGCTGCCGTCGGGCGCGGCAGCGACCTGCACGCCGCATGTTTCCGCAAGCCATGCGGTAGACAAAATGTCATCAACCGAACGCGCGCCGCTGATGACGTAGCTTTGAATCGCCTGCTGAGGGTGAGCGCGTTTCAACTCGGCCACCTGCCGCACAGTATCGAGCAACGCGGCTGTCTCTTTAGAAGGCGCGGCGGGAAGCGTTGCTTGAGCCTCGCTGTTGATTTCGGCTCCGCGCGAAAGCTCGCTGATTGCGCGAGCGTGAACGCGAGCGTGCTGGCGCAGATCGAGAGTGTGCAGGTGAAATCCTAACGTTTCGACCTGCCTGAGCAGCGGGTCGAGCAGAAGCCGAGCTAATCGCTCTCCGTTATTTTCAGCTAAGCTTTCGCCCATCAAACGGAGGTCTGCCAGAAAATCCTGCGCGTCTTTGTAAGCTTCGTGATGAGCAGGCTCGTCACGAGTGATGCTCAAGCGATGCAGAATGAAGACGAGAAAGCGACGATAGGCTTCATCTTTAGCGCGAAGTTCCGCGCTCGGATCATTCGGAGAGATGGTCGCAGCGTAGCGGTCAATCGCCGATTGCAAACCGGAAGATACTGACGATTGATGCGCAGAAGGGCTGAGTTGTCTGATCAACTCTCTGGTCGCTTCGACATAATGATTGAGAATGACGCGGCGTGCCATATCGAGCGCCGCGCTCGTAGCTTCGGCGGTCACATAAGGATTGCCATCGCGGTCGCCGCCTATCCACGAGCCGAACCGAATGACTACAGGCAAGTCGCGCTCGCTGACTTCGCCACCGTAAGCGAAGCGAAACGCATCGGCAATCTTGTCATAGAGTTTCGGCAACGTTGAAATCAAACAACTGGGATAGTAATCAAGCCCCATCTTTATTTCATCATGCACGGTCGGCTTGCGGCGGCGCACTTCATCTGATTGCCAGAGCGCGGTGATTTCAGCCATTATCGCCTCCTGCGCACGGGCCGCTTCGGCGCGAGCGAGTGGCAACTGGTCGAGCTTCTCAAGTTCCCTTGCGATGCGTTGACGTTTGAAGAGCGCCGTCCGCCTGGCGACCTCAGTCGGGTGAGCGGTGAAGACGGGAATGACTTTCACTTTGCGCAAATATTCGAGCGCGTCTGCCTGCGAGATGCCAGCATCATGCATTCTGAGCAATGTGCCGTGAAGCGAACCAGCCTGCGGCCCGCGATCTAATATGAACTCTGCCGCGCGGCTACGCCGTTTGCGATGATTAGTTTCGGCAAGATTTATAAGCTCGAAGTAGATTGCGAAAGCTTTGGTCAGTTGATGAGCTTCGGCGACGCTCATCTGGCCTACGAACTCTCTGGCTTGATTCATCAGCTTATAAGGATCTGTTTCGCTGTTGGCAGGCGGCTCCTGCTCAGATTGCAGATCGCGATGTTCAATGGCAAGAAGACGCAAATGCTCAACACGATCAAACAGTTCGATTCCAGCTTGCTCTTTGAGCACTTCGCCGAGCAAACGACCCAGGTTTCGCACGTCGCGGCTCAACGGCGCTTTTTTCAACTCAGGCGTGTTGCTGGTCATTTCAACCAGCCGCGCTGCCTGATCGTCAGCCTCCCAAAGAATTTCCGTTATCTCCATACTCGTTACCTCTAAGGACTGATTTAAAATGCCGCAAAGTCTCGATCTCAGCCTGCGCGAGCAGGCGTCAGCATAAAGCCCGGCACATCAGTGCTGGGATAACAGCCCGCAGCGTCATCAAGCCCGCGTAGCGGGCGACAGAATGCTCGGTTTCTGTCGGCGCTGTCGCCCGCTG
>DATEKX010000344.1:0-4247 GCA_035277165.1 Blastocatellia bacterium
CCTGCTGCTGTCTTAGGAGGTGAATATTATGCCGATGAGAATCGGAACAGAGATGCCCCGACTCGAAGGGGCGACAGAATGGATAAATGGGAACGAAGAAACGGCGACGGCTCAAGCAATAGGGCAGACGACGCTAGTTCATTTTTGGTCGGTCAGTTGCGGAATTTGCAAAGATAATATGCCGCGCGTTTCCGAATGGCGTGATAAACATAAAGAGCAAGGCTTGCGCGTGATCGCTATTCATATGCCGCGCTACCCGACCGATACGGACACTGAAGTTGTGCGCGAGGCGGTTGCAAATTTCAACATAACGGAAACCTGTGCTGTTGATAATGATCACAGACTGCGCGACGTTTTTCAAAACGAACAGGGATATGTGCCTGCTTACTATCTCTTCGACGCGGAGGGCAAGCTCAGAAGCTTTGCGGCTGGCGAGCGCGGACTTGATCTGGTGTCTTCTACGATGAATCGTTTGCTTTCGGCTGCGGCTGCGCAGGCAGAAGGGAAGTAACACCTCTAACCGTTTTCTGCTGCGAGCTTTTCAAGCGCAGCATCACGCATTAAATCAACAGGCGGTCTGCGGCCAGTCCACAACTCGAACTGCAAGGCCGCCTGCGCTATCAACATCTCGATGCCGCTGATAATTTGACAACCTTCCTCCCGCGCCTCTCTCAAGAAACGAGTCTCAAGCGGGTTGTAAACCAGATCGTAAGCTATCTGGCGATTCCTTAACGCGGAACGTGGCACAGGACTGCTGTCTTCGCTGTGATGTTTCATGCCGACGGGTGTGGTGTTGATGACGATACGGACATCGCTTGCCTCAAGCGATTCAACGGGGGAGAGGGGAACATTGAAAGACTCTGCCATCACGCTCGCTTTCGTAATGTCACGAGCGAAGAGGCTGACTTGTGCGCCGCGCTCGATCAGCCCGTTCACAACCGCTCTTGCTGCACCGCCCGCGCCTACCACGCCGCAGCTTGCACCCTTGAGAGCGCATAATCTTTCAAGCGGTTTCATCGCGCCTTCAACGTCTGTGTTATAGCCGATCAGCTTTTCATCATTTATCACAACCGTGTTTACAGCGCCGACCCGCGCAGCCGTCGGGTCTACTTCGTCGAGGAAGCGAACGACAGCCAGTTTATGCGGAATGGTCACGCTGAAACCGCGCAGTCGCCATTTCGTTTCACGGGTTGATTGCTTTACGAAGCGTGTGAAAAATTCTTCAACATCATTGACCTCAAACGGAAGATAAACGCAATCGAGACCCTCGGCGGCAAACGCGCGATTATGCATTGCCGGAGAAGCCGAGTGCGCGACAGGTTGGCCGATTACTCCTGTGATGATAGTGTCGCGCGATATTCGATGGACGCGATAAAGGTCGCGCAACTGTTCGCAGGTCAACTGTCCCGGCGCGCTCTCTCTTCCTTGTTCAATCGAAGCGTAAGTCAGGAAGCTGCCCGCAGCAGGCCCAAGCACGCGGGTTATCAAACCCGGCTCTTGCATTGATAATGCAATGAGGCTTCGTTCGTTTCTGCGCGCGCGATCAAGGAGTCGAAAGACGGCAAGCGAATCTGCGATGCGGTTTGCTCGAACAGCAATTTTGTGTATGGCGGCGGGGAGTTCTGCTATACGGTCGTAGATATGGTCAAGCTCTGCGGGCGTTTCGTCAAAATTGTGGTAAGAGACTATCAACCGCGAAAGATCAGGCGAAAGCTTCGCTGCTTCAGAGTAGTGCGCGGCTTCTATATCGCAGTAATCTGCCAGTTGCCGCGCGCCTTCGACCAGCAATCGCAATCTTGCATCATCTTCAACATATTGCTTGCCACCTTCCGAAACCGCGCGGCAAGTGATTATCACAGGAAGCGGCTTATTGCGAATCAACTCGCGAAGGCTGTCAGGATTTTTAAAATCGAAATCGCGCAGGTAATCGAGCCGTAACTCGATCATATCTGCCACGCCTGATGCTCGATTCATTGCGGCGCGCGCAGCCGTGCCTGTCTCTTCGGTAATGACTGCGCAGATGCGTGCAGGGTTGTCAGGCATGATTGTAGGGGCAGGGCTTGTCCCTGCCCGGATTGCCGAAGGCAATAACAGAATTTAATTTCTGATTAGTTAAATCATCATCGAGCTTCGCTCGATTCGGGCAGGGACAAGCCCTGCCCCTACTCTTCATCGAACGCAAACACATCGGTCGTCAAATATCTTTCGCCGAGGTCGGGCAGCACGGCGACGACGCGCTTGCCTTCGCCCATCTCTTCGGCCACTCTCAACGCGGCCCAGCAGATAGCACCCGACGAGATGCCGCACAAAATTCCTTCCTTGTGCGCAAGGTCGCGCGCCGTTTGTTTTGCATCTGCGTATTCGACCGGAATTATGCGATCTATGATCTCTGTGTTGAGCACGCCGGGCACGAATCCTGCGCCTATCCCTTGAATAGCGTGCGGCGCGGCAAGCCCGCCTGAAAGCACAGGCGATTCTTTCGGCTCGACGGCTATCAGCTTCACGTCGCGCACTCTCTCTTTCAGCACTTCGCCCACGCCTGTGATCGTTCCGCCCGTTCCTACTCCCGCGACGAAAGCATCGAGTTGCGCGTGTGTGTCTTCGATTATTTCGAGCGCAGTAGTTGAGCGATGGATGGATGGATTCGCGGGATTGTTGAACTGCATTGGCATGAATGAGTCGCCTGTCTCGTTCAATAACTCTTCCGCTTTTTGAATAGCGCCTTTCATCCCTTTTGCGTCAGGCGTCAACACTACTTCGGCTCCCAGCGCGCGAAGTACGCGAATCCGCTCAAGGCTCATCGAATCGGGCATCGTGAGAATGAGCCTGTAGCCTTTTGCTGCCGCTGTCATGGCAAGCCCGATGCCTGTGTTGCCTGATGTGGGCTCGATGATCGTAGTCTTGCCCGGTGTGATTTTGCCTTCGTCTTCGGCAGCAGCGATCATCGCATAAGCAATGCGGTCTTTGATGCTGCGCATGGGGTTGAACGATTCGAGCTTTACAAGCACTTCTGCCGCCCCTTGCGCAGGAAGGCGATTTAATCGAACGAGCGGCGTGTGGCCGATGGTTTCAAGAACGTTATTGCAGATTTTAGGCCGACTAGTCATTGATCCTTTACCGAATTGCATTGATTGAATTGAATACCAAATAGCCTAACACAAAGTAAAAGCAGTTGTCAGTTGCCAACTGGCTACTGACTACCTGCGGCTGTTATCATCAAAAACATAAGCATAATCAGGGAGTGGACAAGATGTTAAAAGATAAAAAGCTCGCCGTGATTGGCGCGGGAAAGTTAGGCGAGACTTTGATCAAAGGCTTGCTCGAAGCGGGCGTAATAAATGTCTCAAACGTTATCGTGACCGCCGGGCATCAGCACAGGCTCGACCAAATGCGCGAACGCTTTGGAGTGGCTGGCACGCTTTCAAACAAGATGGCTGCCGAATCTGCCGACATCATTATTTTGAGCGTTAAGCCGCAGATAGTCGCTCAGGTAGTTTCGGAAATCAGCGATGCGCTCAGACCTTCTCAACTACTTATTTCCGTTGCCGCGTCAGTAAGCATTGCATTCATCGAGAAGCAACTGGTCGCACCTGTTCCTATCATTCGCGCGATGCCGAATACGCCCTGCCTGCTCAAGAAAGGGATGACAGGCATTGCGCCGGGCAAGAACGCTTCACGCGAGCACACTGAGCTTGCGAAATTCATCTTCGATGCTGTCGGGCGCACGATTGTTGCGGATGAAAAACACATGGATGCGATAACAGGATTGTCCGCGAGCGGGCCTGCGTTCATCTACATCGTGATCGAATCGCTTGCCGAAGCTGGCGTGAAGGTCGGGTTGCCGCGCGATATCGCAACCGAACTGGCGGCTCAGACTGTGGTGGGCGCTGGCTCGATGGTGATTGAGACAGGCGAACATCCCGCAAAGCTGAAAGACACTGTGACTACGCCCGCCGGTTGCACCATTGACGGCATACTGGAACTGGAAGAAGGCGGCCTGCGCGTGACCTTGATCAAAGCAGTAGTAAAAGCCACGCAACGAGCAAAGGAACTGGTGGAGAGCTAAATGAAGGCAAAAAGTGAATGGCGAGAGCAGTCACTCGATTCGAATATAAAACGCAAAGTTCTTTTCAACAGACAAACAGGAATGACATTCCTTCTGATTGTTTCCTTCTTTTTTCTTCCTTTCTCTTTTCCAAAAGCTATGCAGAAAACAGAGGACAGAGTTGCAATAGCGGCTACGGATT
>DATEKX010000345.1:0-15116 GCA_035277165.1 Blastocatellia bacterium
TTGATAAAAGTCTCTGAGCCATCGCTCGCGATAGCGCGCGGCGTTTCGCAAAAGAGCGAGCGCGCCTGACTTCATGTAATCAACTATATTGGCAAGTTTCCAATCGCCGCCCTGCCATACGAGCGGGAAATTCCAGCTTCGCACTTTTGGGTTCACGCCTATCTGCGGCGTCAGGCGCTCGAACGGAACATTCGTAGGCGAAGCGATGCGCGCAGATGCCGTCTCGCTCAGTATGCGAATGCCGCCGTGATAATGCTGGTAAGCGCGTGCCGGAGTCCACGCATCATACACGCCGTTGATGACCACGCCCGCTTTGCCTTCAGCCGCTAACTCCCAGGCCATCGAACTGCCCATGAAATTCACACCCGCTTGAATCAGCGGCGGCACGTTAGGCTCCCACGGCTCTGTGTAAGGAGGGATGAAGAAGCGCGAACCTGTTTCTCCCTGCTGGTGGATGTCGTGGACTATTTGCGGTCGCCAGACGTTGTGAATCTTGTCAACCGTCATCTGCGTTTCGACCTGTGTGAAGGCGTACCAGTCGCGATTGTTATCGTGGCCCGTGTAGTGATGATAAAGCTCAGGCGGGCTTGTGCCTTCGGCTGGCGTGCCTAACGTCTTGTCGTACCAGTTCTTCACAATGTCCACGCCGTCGGGGTTGAGCGACGGCACGAGCAGCACTATGCAACGATCCAATATCTCGCGCGTTTCAGGCGAATCATCCGATGCAAGATGATACGCTATGTTCATCGAGACCAGATTGCCGCCGACTTCCGTCGAGTGAATGCCGCAGGTAATCAAGACAATCGTGCGGCCTTCCGCGATCAGCTTTTCGGCTTCCGAGTCGCTGCTGTTGATCAGGCGCGGGTCTGCAAGCTTGCGTTGAATCTCTTTGAAGTGATCGAGTCGAGCGAGGTTGGCAGGCGAAGATATGGTGGCGACCAGAAACGGGCGACCGAGCGTTGTTTTGCCGAGGTCTTCAACGACTACGCGATTACTTGCGCGGTCAAGCCTTGTGAAATAAGTAGCGATCTGCTGCCACGAAGCAAGCTTTCTATCATCGCCCGGTGTAAAACCCAGTTCATCAATCGGCGCGGGAACATTGATAGTTTTCGCTGCTGGCGCTCGCTTTGTTTGCTGCCTGCTTTTGTTTGCCTGCGCGAGCGAGCCGGAAGCAATAGCAGCGATGATGAACGCTGAGGCGATGAATTTACTGTAGCCTGAGAAATGTTTAATGAGGGGCATAGCAATTCTCCAGCAAGAATTATTCAGAGGCAGCTATAGCAGTCCCGTTAGGGACGACCTGTTTATAGCAACACAATGCAAAATAATTCGTAGCTCCGTAGGAGCGACCTGTTGATTCAGAGGTCGCTCCTACGGAGCTTCTTCTAAAATACCTTCTCGGGTTCGCGCGCTCAATCTGAGACGCGGAAGAAAATCGCGCCGCCGCCTACTGCCCAGACGTGACTTGAGTCGGCGGCTCCGAGTCTAACTTGCTGCACATCCTGTTCAAAGACTCTGGGTTCGGCCAGCCATGTTCGATTCACATCAAGCGTGTGATAAATGTACTGGCCTCTGTCGGTGAGAATCCATCCTTCGTTCGGGTTTACAAACATGACATCGCGCGCGCCTGCGTCGCCCACTATTCGCTGCTTCGCCCAGGTCTCGCCACCGTTGGTTGTTCCCAGCACACGGCCTGTAGTTTCTTCTTCGGCTGCGGCGACGGCATAACCCGTCTGCGCGTTTACGAAGTGAATTCCATAAATCTTGAACAGCTTTGAGCCTTCGCTGCTGAGGACAGTAGGCCCGTCTCCTAATTCAAGCTCGCTTCGCTGCGAGTTCCAGGTTCGGCCTCCGTCGGTCGTGTGATAAATAGCGCCCTTCGAGCCAGCAGCCCAGCCTGTCATCTTATCTATAAAGAAGATGTCATAGATGGAAACAGGAACTCGCATCTGCGAACTCCAGGTTCGGCCTCCGTCCGTGGTTCCGAGTATGTCGCTTGGGCCGCCCGTGTCTGCGTCTCCGTCGGGACGAGGGTTGCTGCCGCCCATCCATCCTGTATTTGAATCGGCAAAAAATATGCTTGTTGGAGATTGCTTCGCGCTGAGTCTTAAAAACTCCCAGGTCTTGCCTCCGTCGGCAGTCTTGAACATTATGCCAAGCTGCCCCGTATCTACCCCAACCGTCCAGCCTTCTTCGGCGTTGATGAAGTGAACCGCATTCATAGCGTCCACCATCATATTGGGTTGTTCAAGAATGGTCTCCGTCCAGTGCTGCCCGCCGTCTGTGGTGTGAACGATTATGCCCACACGCCCGTCTTGCGTTTTAGGATTGAGCATGTCGCCCGCGACGTAAACTACGCTGGACGAGATAACGGAGATTGAACTGTAAAAGAAATTTGCAGGAAGATCGTTGCCTGTGATGCCCGTCGAAAGAGGCGAGCGATACTGCGCGACCCAGCGGGCAGGTTTCGGAGCGCTGGCGTTAGCGTTGCGCTGGTTGGTGTTTTTCTGAAAAAGACCGCAACTGAAACTGAAAAGCGCGATTAGCAAAACGATTGTGAGCCGTATGACGCGCGAACTAGTCTGCATCAATAATACCTCGAATCAATGATGAGAAATTGAGAGCGAGATATTAACAGAGCCATCTAACGGTTGAAAAGGACGGCTCATCTCTGAATTGTTATTGGAAGCTCGGTTGATTTGCCTGATGCCCGATTGCCTGCGAAATCTTCGGCTATCACTCTTATGATGTAATTGCCCGGCGCGAGCGCAGATGTGCGCAGCAGCCCGTCTCTCGCTTCGCCGTCCCGAACCCGGTTCGTGACGATGTATTTGAATTTCGTCGGTGTGCCGTATGCGCTCACGCCGCTGCCTTCCGCGTATACCAAAAAGACTGATGAATCGTCAGGCGGGAGGCGATTGAACTCAATGTTCATCATCGCAGGGTCGAACCCTTCAACAGCAGAGCCATCTTCTTTCAGCACTTGATAACCGGCGCGATAAAGGCCGAGTTTGCGACTGCTTACGTTGCCGTCAACTCGATCATAAGCTGTGACTAGAATATCAACATCGCCTGAGATGAACAGGCGATTATTCACCTTCTGTTTGAAAGGCGTGCCGGTGGAGCTGACCACCTCGATTCCATCAGGCTCAATCACAGGCGCGATGGTGTCTTTGAAATCCAGGAATGGGAATTCAATGGGGTTAGCTATAGCGTTCCACGGGCCGAAGTTGAGATGAACGTGATAGAGCCGGTTCAGCGTGCCGATGAAGTCTCCGACTTTGAACCGTGTGCCGCGCCGCACTCTGATGCTTACGACTTTGCCCGACTGATCGAGTCGCGCTTTGAACTTGTCCGGCAGTTGAATTTGATTATTCACGTCGCGGCCTACGCGAATATGTATGTAAGACATCAGCCCCAGATGAATGCCTTCACTGCTTCCGTCGAAGCCCCAGGCCGGGATGAGCGCGCTCACTTTTTCGTCTATCACAGAAACGGCAGGCTCGCCCATCTGACCGCGTACATCCAGCCCCGCATGAAGATGATCGAGCGCGATGCCTCCCGGCGCGCCGCGCGCTTCGCCCACAACGCCCGCTACTTCGTGCCATTGATATTGAGGGTTCAACGGCCATGGAAAAACCTGCCCCGTGCCTGCCGTCGAGCGATTGAGTCGCGGGATAACATTATCAGCGTTCGTATTGACGGTTACGGTCGCAGGCTGAATGAAAACGTCCGGTTCCTTCTTCTCTGCCGCATTAGTCGAGTCGGGAGCCGCAGGTTTTATCATTCTGATTAAATAGTTCTGCGCATCTGCGACATAAAGCGTGCTCTCGCGATCCATCGCCATGCCTGACGGAGCGTTGAAACTAGCAGCGAGTCCGTATCCGTCAGCAAAGCCTGCCGACCTGCCTGCATAAGGGTCTGAGGTTCCTTCAGGCGCGATTCGCAGAATGCGATTGCTCCCCGCGTCGGCAACGAATAAAAAACCGTCGTGCGTTACGACTATGCCTACGGGGCGATTGAGAGAAACAGATGCGTCTCCCGTGCTTTCATCTCTCTTGGCGATTGTAGCGACTTCGCCCTGCGGCGTGATTTTTCGTATCGCGCCGTTGCCCGTATCGGCGATAAATGCGTTGCTGTCTTTATCGACCGCGACGCCGCTCGGAGTGTCAAACAGAGCAGACGCCGCATCGCCATCCTGAAATCCCGGCGTGCCCGCGCCCGCAATAGTGACGACGTTGCCGTCAGTAGTGATCTTGCGGATGCGGTCGTTGTAAGCATCTGCGACGAAGATATTGCCGTCCTTATCAACAGCGACTCCGACAGGGCCGTCGAACTGCGCTCCGCTTGCAGCGCCGTCTTTGAATCCACTGATGCCGCTCCCGGCAACTGTGCTGACGCGGCCTTCAGCCGAAAGCTTGCGGATGCGATTGTTCGATGTGTCGGCGATGATGATGTTGGCGTCTTTATCAATCGCAATGCCGGAGGGCGTGTTGAATTGAGCTTCTAAAGCAGGGCCATCGGCAAAGCCTTCCGTCGAACCGGCAACGGTTTGAACTTCGCCCTTCTCAGTGATCTTTTTTATGCGATTGCTCTGACCGCCGTCGGCGACGATCACATTGCCGCGTCTATCAACAGCGATGCCGAACGGATCGCTGAATCTGGCGGTCTGTCGCGCGCCGTCTTCAGTTCCCGGATGGCCCGTGCCTGCGACTGTAGCAACCTGGCCTACGGCATCGCGTTTTGTCGGCTCTTTTTTTGTGGCGTAGTAGTAGACAGCAATAGCGACCGCGCTCGGCAGCGAGAGAATTAATATGGCGATCAGAATCTTTCGCATTAATAGAGAAAATAGCTCACGGACGGGATACCCGTCTAAATCTGTGCCGCCCAGGCTCAACTACAACGAAGGCAAATTTCAATTCGGATTCGGAGTAAGATGCCAATACCTTTTCGAGTTATGTCCGGCCTGCAACGTTGAAGGCAAGACGCGCAAATAAATGACTCCTGCTCCTATCTTTTTCAAATAGACTAATCCACCAAAATCTCTATCTCTCGTAACAAATATTCTTTCTTGTTCTTGAGCAAAATTAAGCAATTCCGAGTCGGTGGCTTGCGAGCAACCTATTTCAGCAGCGGTGATAACATCATGACCAGAATCTCCGAGAAGTCGAGCCGTATTTGCGTAGACGTCTTGATCAGGAAGAAACTTCATGATGGCACTGTGATGTGTATATCTTCGGACGCTACCAAATCTATCGCATACTGAATGCAAGCGCGCACATCGTCGGCATTTATATCAGGATAGTAGTCTCTTATTATTTCATCAAAAGAAAGGCCTTCTCCGACCAGCTCAAGCACATTCTGCACAGATATCCTTGTGCCCGTTACACATGGCTTTCCGAAGTGAATATTCGGATTGACTTCAATTCTCTCTTTCATAATCAATTCCTCAGCGGGAATTATACATTATCGAGAGAGTCGGCTTAACTCATCGAAGTAGCGAACGAACATTTTCATCCCGCCCGAAGCCATGCCCCAGTCGAAGTTTTCGTTCTTTGCATGATAGCCGTGCTCAGGCAGCGAGAGGCCGAGAAAAATAACAGGCGCTTTCATATATTTCTTCATCGTGACCACAGCGCCAATAGAGCCGCCTTCGCGCGTGAATGCGGGCCATCGCCCGAACGCATATTTCATCGCTTCCGAAGCGGCGGCTGCGTACTTGCCGTCGAATTCGCCTTTGTACGGCCCAAGCGCAGAGAGGAATTCCGTTTTCACATCCGGGTTCTTGTGTTTAACGAAATCGCGTATGAGCTTGAAGACTTTTTTCGGGTCCTGATCGGGAACCAGACGGCAACTGATCTTTGCCTGCGCGCGGTAAGGCACAATCGTCTTCACACCCGGCCCTTGATAGCCGCCTGTTATGCCGTGCACTTCAAACGTAGGCTCGGCCATTATGGCTTTCAACACGCGCTTGTCATCGTTGAATCTGAGCTTCTTTAATTCGTGCGCTTTTCTGAATTTCTGACTTGTGAATCCTGAATCGAGAAAGCTCTGGACTTCTTTTTTGGTCGCACGCTGTACGTCATCGTAAAAGCCCTTGATCTTCACGCGGCCTGTGTCTGCGTCATAACATTTAGAGATCACTTTGGCGAGTTCGCCTATGGGGTTGCGCGCGGGGCCGCCGGTCAATCCTGAATGAACGTCTTTTGCGCCCGTCTCCAGCGTCATCGTCAGCATCATCGCGCCGCGCAGTCCATATGGAATCGCGGGTCGTTTGCGCGAAATCCAGATCGTGTCGCTCACAAGTATAGAATCGGTTTTGAGGCGCTCGGCATTGTTCTTAATGAAGTGCTCGAAGTTCGGGCTGCCTATCTCTTCTTCAAGCTCCCAGATGAAATTCATATTGAGCGGCACCTGATTTTCAACGGCATACCGCGCCGCCGTCATCGCAGAAAGCGCAGGCCCTTTGTCATCAGTTGTGCCGCGACCTTCGTAGCGGTCGCCGTCTTTAAAGAACGTGAACGGCGCTTTGTGCCATTCTTCGGGGTCGGCTGGCTGAACATCTATGTGATTGTAGACGGTGACAGTTGGATTATTTGCGCCGCTTTCGATTCGGCCAAACACCACAGGATTACCGGGTGTTTCGACGATTTCGGCTTTCGCTCCGATTGATTCCAGATACTGGCGCGCGACTTCGGCCCCGCGACGTATATCCGGGGCGCGATCAGGCTCCATGCTTATGGTTGGGACTTCAACTATCTCTGCGAGCTTGCTTTCAAAATCCTGGCGAGAGTCGCTTATGTAGGAATCAAGACGGTCGTACAGATTCGCGTTTTCTGACATTCTCTGTGTCGGTCTCCTTAGTGTAGTCGAGCGGCCATTATAGATGATGCGGGTTCACGACTGTCAAGGAATGCCGACAAAGTACAACGTCAAATCTTTAATTGGTTGGCTTCCAAATGTAATTTCCGGTTTTGTCTATGTAGCCGATCTTGCCATCAATTGCGACAAGGGCCACGTTATTGGAAAACGTAAACGCAAAATCGAATTGCGGCTTGATAACTTGCTTACCTGTTTTGTCAATGTAGCTATATTTTTCTCCTTTCAATCTGACCGGCGCAAGCCCTTCGGAAAAATCCATTGCCATTTCCAAACTTGGCTCGATAATCCACTGCCCCTCCTTATTAATGTAGCCCCATTTATTATCAATCTTTACTGCCGCAAGGCTCTCAGAAAACGCGGTCGTATATTCAAATTGAGATTTAATTACCATGCGACCCGTATGATCTATAAAACCCCATTTGCCGCGATGGCTGACAGCAGCCAGTCCCTCGACAAATAAATTTGGGTATCTGAAGAGATCCCTAAACGCATCTGAGGCTGAGTCATATTTTGGCTTTATAATAACAATTCCAGTTTTATCTATGAAGCCTATTAGCCCCTGCTCGTTCTTTATGGCTGCAAGCCCTTCTGAAAAATCACCGGCTTCCCGAAATTGAGGTTTGATAACAATTTTCCCTGTTGAATCTATGAAGCCCCAATAGTCTTCAACGCTTACCTTTGCCAATCCTTCAAAAAAACTACCAGCATCGGCGAATTGTGGTTTAATAACGACATTCCCTGCTTTATTGATATAGCCCCATTTGCTACCAATTTCTATGGCGGCCATTCCTTCGGCAAACTGCCGGGCATCGTCGAACTGTGGCGGTATTACTACCGCGCCTCTTTTATCAATAAAGCCTATTTTATCTCCTTGCTTTATCAAGGCTCTATCTGCGGAAAACAGAGATATATCTTGCAAGGCTTCTTTAACTTCAAATCGTGGTTCGATCAAGATTTTCCCGCTATGGTCGCTGAATCCCATTTTGCCGGATACAACAACAGGTAATGGGCCATCAAAATGAAACAGGTTGCGTGTTGTCTTTTGTCCCCATGTACCCGGCGAAATAACCAGAACAGCAAAACAGAGAAATGCAACAAGACGCCTTTTCGCGAGTTGCGCCATAATGTACGTCATAGATTCCCCCTTTTTCCTTCAACACAATCAGTCTGACTTCATATGAACTCCAAACTTCAATCATATTAGACTGGCTGAGAAGTTATTCGGTTTCTATCTACGGGAGCAGGACATAGCCAGGAATTTATGACTCACCCTTGTTACTTAAACTCTTGGATGACTGCATAGTAAGTTTATGGCCCCTTCGTGTCAATTCAAGGATTCAGTTTTCATCACAACATCAGTTTTGAATCACATCCAAGTTCGATGTTTGCAACAGACAGAGATGATAAGGCATCATATCCTTGCTTGGCGGTGTGGATGTCATTATAACTATGCCGAGCGCTTTAAAGAGTGGACGACACCAGCACGGGAGGTGCGAACGATTTGCTTCCCCATCACTCCCGATCAGCAGTTTTGCTAGCATGGCGGCAAAAAATAATAGGAGGATTGACCAAATGAAGAAAATTATAATGCTGACAGCAGTACTGTTCATTGCGTCTGCTTGCGCCGCAATTGCAAGCGCGCAAACATCATTCGGGGAGTTGAACGCCGATAGACGCGGTACAGGAGCTATTAGATTTGAAAATCAGCGAGAAGAAGAAGTTACAAGCGCAGTCGTAATCCTGAGACGCGGCGGCGATGCTGAAGTTCGACTTACCGGCAGAACGACAACAACGTTCAAAGGACGATGGAGCGGAGGCGACAACAACATTGTTGATCTCAATCTGACAAGCGGCTTTGGGTACGGGACGATGGAAGCCAGAGGCAGAGTGACGCTTACGCGCGGAGGATTTGATCGTCTGGAACTCAACGGCAGAAGCAGAGGCCGTAATTTCACAGTCACATTCGACGCGGAACGCAGAGGCCCCGGCGGCGGCATGGGTCCCGGCGGCGGCAATCGCGATAGCGATTTCATAGGGACATACAGAAGCAATTACGGGTCGCAGCGCGGAGGCACGGACACAAGGCTCATCCGCGTGCTGAAAATTATAGATGGCGGCAGAGTCGAGCTTGTATCGCGCTATCAAGGCCGCGACCCCGACCTCACAAGAACTGATCTGAGCATGCACGGCACTCTGCTCAGAGACATCCGAGCCAGAAAAACCATCGTGCACACCGGCACATGGCGCTCACTTGGCCGCAGACTCGAAGTCACGCTCACTAGTCTTGATGGCAATAGATCACCTGCCAGCATGACATTAGAGTTCCGTAACAATAACCGGGATGAGCTTGTAACGACTGCGTGGGATCGCGCACTTTACGGCTCAGTGGGATTTGAATTCAAACGCAATGACTCGCCTGACGACGACGCAGATCAAAATCAAAATCAAGATCCGGGGCAGACTCCGAATCGGCTCGCGGGCACTTATTCGACCAGACTCCAGGTGCCGGATTCGGACGGCGACATCGAGCGATCATTGCAGCTTCTTGCGAACGGCGATGCCAGACTGACTACTGAATGGATGGGAGGCCGGACGCTTAGAACAAGCTTTAGAGCGCAACGAGAACTGGGTCGAATGATCCGGGATTTGGAAAATCAGCGAACCATCACTCAAAACGGGCGATGGAGGTTTAGCAACAACCAGATCATCGTTGATTTTGACAACCTCGACCGTTCGCGCCAACAAGGCTCGATAACCTTCGATGTTCGAGGCTTCACGACGCTGGAATCTGTCAGAATGGATCAGGACATGTACGGCGACAGAAGATTCACACTCACCCGAACAACCAGGTAGAAGTATCGAAAACCAATCAATGAAGGCACGGGCGAAACATAGATTTGTTTCGCCCGTGCCTTCGTGATTTATGACCTTTAGGGTGTAGGCTTCGTGCCTTTCTTCAAATCGTCGAGTTCCTTCTGAGCAGTTTCAAGCGCGCCCTTGAGTCGTTCTTTGCGCGCCTGATCGGGAGTGTTCTCAATCAACTTATTCAGCGCGGCGACCTGCGCAACTTTTAACGCTTGATCAGCAGGCACGCTCACATCGGGAGCCACGCCCGTGCCTTCCCAGTTGGTCTTTGTGTAAGGATTGATTGCGCGGCCACTGGGCACAAAGATCATGAAATGCTCATTGATGCGACGAGTGCCGCCGGGATTCGCGCCGCCGCCGGTCGTTTCGCCGATGATCGTCGCGCGCTTCAGATTCTTCAAATTGTATGTGAACTCTTCCGCCGCCGAAAACGTGTACTTGCTCGTCAGCACATACACATCTTTCTTGGGGCCGTATCGCTTGCCCGGAACATAAGGCAGCGTCCACCACTGGCGAGTTGTGTCGCCTTCGCGCCAGTAAAGATCATTCAGGTGAACGGGCTCAGAATCGAACAGGTAGCTTGAAATCAAAGCGACCATCGCAGGGTCGCCGCCGCCGTTGCGGCGCAAATCAATAATGAGCGAATCTGTGTTGGCAAGAAAGTTCATCGCGGCAACAACGGTTTCTGCTCCGAACTCGGCTGGATTGAAACCGCGCAAATCGAGATAGCCGATGTTGCCGCTGAGTCGCTCTATCTTCTCGAATCCGAAATTAGTCTGGCGGAGAAAAGTGAGAAACCGTTCTTGCTCTTCAGCCGTCGGCTCGCCGCCTTGTTTTCTTTCCGGTATGGGATCGTGACTATATCTGACGCGCAGGTGTTTGTCGTGGCTGACCTCTTGCAGATGCCCTGTGAGAGTAGATGCAAGCGTGATTGCGCTTGTGATTTGATCGTACTCTTTTTTCTGCATGCGTTCGCGGATGGCCTGCTCCATCTTCTTGGCCGTTTCAGGAAAGACATAATAGTCGTTGAGATATTTGAGCGCGCCTTCGATGACTGCCGTGCGAGTAGCAGCGTCAACTGTGAGGTCTGGCTGGTTGTTTGGCCCCTGAGCCAGCCCCGCGCGAGGGCTTAATACGATAGCGGTCAATGCGAAAAATATGAGTGAGTTGATAATTCGTCCGAATTTCATTTCACTGTCTCCTTATATTAATGTAGGCACTGACTGGTAATTCTTCCGCCTTAATCATTATTGCGAAAACCCGCGCAGATAGTTCCAACAATTGCGATTTTCATTCAGAAATAAAAGTATGGAGCATCTTTAGAGCGAGTTTTGAAATGCGGCAGTGATTTGATAGCAGCCCGCGTGATTTGATACCAGCCCGCGTAGCGGGCGACAGCATAAAGCCCAGCACGTTAGTGCTGGGATAACAGCATGCAGCGCCATCAAGCCCGTGAAACGGGCGACAGACATCATTAACTGGTACTCTATCGCCCGTATACCCATATCTGACGATATGGGCTAGAGTCTGACGGTTGCATTCCCGCATTTCAAAACACGCTGTTAGACTTTCAGGAAAATGATATTGATCCTGATTGCTTTTCAAAGCTCAAACAAGGAATTCGCGTCGAAGCAGAGATTACAAGAGAACAAAAAGGGCCGCGCGCAAGAAACATCAAGCTTATTCAATGAACCAATCGCGATGGCTGCATGGTGTTAGCTTTACGTGCTATTATCTTTTGTGTAATATGCTCGTTTTGGAAGTATTGCAGATGAAGTACAGAGGTGGGATACTTTGCATCACCCTCAGAATTTTCACAAATAAATAGGATAGGCAATCATGGAATCAACAACGATTCTCAATAATGTTGAAGAGAAGCACATCGAAGAACTGGAGACAGTCACTATACGTTTCGCTGGCGACTCCGGCGACGGAATGCAGCTTACGGGCACGCAGTTCACCAATACTACGGCCATCGTAGGCAACGACATTTCGACTCTGCCGGACTTCCCTGCCGAAATTCGCGCGCCTGCCGGAAGCCTCCCCGGAGTCTCTGGCTTCCAGTTGAACTTTTCCAATCGCGACATCCGAACGCCGGGCGACGAGCCTAACGTGCTGGTCGCGATGAACCCCGCCGCGCTCAGGGTCAATTTAGAAGACCTCGAACCCGGCGGCATTCTCATCCTAAACACAGATGCTTTCAACGAGAATAATCTCAAGAAAGCAGGCTATACGGTGAACCCGCTCGAAGACGGAAGCCTTGACGGGTTTCGCGTCTTCAAGCTGCCAATCACTACGCTCAATCGCTCTGCGCTGCGCGAAATAAAGCTGCCGTCGAAAGAGATTGATCGCTGCAAGAATTTCTGGGCGCTCGGGTTGATGTACTGGCTCTATGATCGCCCGCTCGACCCGACGCAACGATGGATCGAATCGAAGTTCAAGCGCAACGCCGAAGTGATGACGGCGAATCAGACTGCGCTGAAAGCAGGATTCGCATACGCCGACGCGGCTGAAATTTTCACAACGCATTATCGCGTGCGCCGCGCCGCCATCGCGCCGGGTAAGTATCGCAACATCACAGGCAATCAGGCGACCGCACTCGGCTTCGTTGCGGCATCCGTGCTGGCAAATCGCCCGCTCTTTTATGCGAGCTACCCGATCACGCCTGCCTCGGACATCCTGCACGAGCTTTCCGTCCACAAAAATTTCGGCGTGAAGACGTTTCAGGCCGAAGACGAAATCGCTGCGATGTGCGCGGCTGTGGGCGCTTCGTTCGCCGGACAATTAGGACTTACGGGCACAAGCGGGCCGGGAGTTGCACTCAAGAGCGAGGCCATAGGTCTTGCTGTGATGACAGAACTTCCGGTCGTGATAGTTAATGTGCAGCGCGGCGGGCCGTCAACCGGGCTGCCCACGAAGACTGAGCAGGCCGACTTGCTGCAAGCCATGTTCGGCAGAAACGGCGAATGCCCTGTTGCGATAGTCGCGGCTGCGACTCCGGGCGACTGTTTCCACATGGCCGTCGAAGCGTTTCGTATAGCGACAAAGCACATGATTCCGGTCATATATCTCACAGACGGCTATCTGGGCAACGGCGCGGAGCCGTGGCTGCTGCCGAAGATGGACGAGCTTCCGAGATTTGAAGTTGAATTCGCTAAAGAGCCCGAAGGATTTCAACCCTACCAGCGCGACCCTGAAACGCTGTCAAGACCCTGGGCCACACCCGGCACGCCGGGACTCGAACATCGCATAGGCGGACTGGAAAAGGCGGACATCACAGGCAACGTCTCTTACGACCCGGAAAACCACATGCACATGGTTTTGACGCGCGCCGAGAAAGTCGCTCGCATAGCCGACAACATACCTGAGCTTGAAGTGTTCGGCCAATCACACGGGCGATTGCTGGTCGTAGGATGGGGTTCGACCTACGGCGCGATCACATCTGCGGTCGAAGAGATGCAACAGCAGGGCAAGAGCGTATCGAGCATTCACCTGCGCCACTTGAATCCGTTTCCGAAAAATCTCGGAGACATACTTGGTCGCTTTGACCGCGTGCTTGTGCCTGAATTGAACATGGGCCAGCTTTGCATGCTGCTGCGCGCAAAGTATCTTGTGCCTGCCGTCTCGTACCCGAAAGTGAAAGGCAAGCCGTTCAAGATCAGCGAGCTTACGGCAAAGATGAACGAACTGTATGAGGAATAGAATATCAAATATAAAATTTGATATTCATTAAGGAAATTATTATGAGCACAGACGCAAACATACCGGCTGATGGAGGCAACGGGCAAACGCCTCCTGTGAAGCTTACCCGAAAGGATTTCGTTTCAGATCAGGAAGTCCGATGGTGTCCGGGCTGCGGCGACTACGCAATACTCGCGCAGGTGCAGAAGGTCATGCCTGAGCTTGGGATCAAACGCGAAAATACTGTCTTTGTGTCAGGCATAGGTTGTTCGAGCCGCTTTCCTTATTACATGAACACCTACGGATTCCACACTATTCATGGGCGCGCGCCTGCCATTGCCACGGGCATCAAGGCCGCGAACCCTCAGTTGTCCGTGTGGGTGATCACGGGCGACGGCGACGCGTTGTCAATCGGCGGCAACCATTTGATTCACGCGATTCGCCGTAACCTCGACATCAATATCATACTCTTCAACAATCGAATCTATGGATTGACGAAGGGACAATATTCGCCCACATCCGAGTTCGGCAAGAAGACCAAATCGACTCCGTTCGGCGTGATAGATTATCCGCTCAATCCTCTGTCAATCGCCCTGGCTGCGGAAGCGACTTTCGTGGCCCGCTCGGTTGACACGCACGTGCTGCATCTTCAGGAGATGGTCGAGCGCGCCATGAGACACCGAGGCATATCGTTCATCGAGGTCTATCAGAACTGCAACATATTCAACGACGGCGCGTTCGATATGTTCACCGACAAAGGCGTGAAGAATGATCGCATGATAGAGCTTGAGCACGGCCAGCCGCTCGTCTTTGGCAAAGACCGAAATCGCGGTGTTCGTATGCGCTCAGATATGCACCTTGAAGTTGTCGAGCTTGGCAACGGGGCAAGCGAATCCGATCTCATCGTTCACGATGAAAAAGCGCCGGATTCTTATCTTGCCTATATGCTGGCGCGAATGGAGTATCCCGATTATCCTGTGCCGGTCGGCGTCTTCCGGGATGTCGAGAAAGCGACTTACGAAGAGATGCTCGAAAATCAGGTTCAGGCAGCCGTCGAAAAGATGGGGCCGGGCAATCTCGAAAAGCTCATCAACAGCGGCGACACCTGGGTGATTGAATAAGGCAAAGGCAAACAGTACTGCGAGCGGGTCAAAGGGCGCGATGCCCTGTTTTACCCGCTCGCAGTGCTGTTTGCCTTTTGTGTTCTTAAGTCGTATAGTTCAACCTCAACTAAATGGTTGTAGTCGGACAAGCCTGTAGTAATAACCACTCAGGGTACAGTTATCGCAAGGAGTATATCTGCAAATGAAATCTCGTGCTTTCTTCCTCCTCACACTGGTATTGATCTGTCTATCACTATTCATAGTCAGCGCAGACGACGGGCCTCGTGATGTTGCGACAAGCACAACTCCGACCGAAGTCCGGCAATGGGAGATTACCGGCCCGTGGGGTGGCGATGTTCGTTCATTAGTCGTTGCTCCTGATAATTCGGATCTTCTATATGTCGGCACGAGCGATGGGCAGATATTCCGCTCGACCGACAGCGCAAAGACCTGGCGACGACTCAAACCGGGATTGGAAAGGCGCGGGCTGTCGGTTGACAGCCTCGTGATTGACCCGCGCAATAGCCGAATTATGTACGCGGGCGTGTGGGCCATCGCGCGCGACGAGGAAAGCGGCGTCTTTAA
>DATEKX010000346.1:0-2204 GCA_035277165.1 Blastocatellia bacterium
GTTAGGGACGACCTATCTATAGTTTCAGAATCCAGAACATTTTCTGTAGCTCCGTAGGAGCGACCTGTTGATTGCTTAACAGGTCGCTCCTACGGAGCTACACATCACTTGTTCGATTGATACTATAGACAGGTCGCTCCTACGGAGCTTCTTTCTGAAACAACCTTTAAGAGCGAATGTTTATCGCCACGGCGGCTTCGGCAGAGTTGACTTCATCGGCTGCGCGATTGCCTGATTCCAACGCGCCGTTCATCCATCCATGCCATGCGGAAGTATGCTCGCCTGCAAAGTGTATGCGGCCTTCAGGTCGCTGGGCCAGAGGGAGAAGAGTCGCCATCTGTCCCGGCTCGAAGTAAGTGAATGCGCCCAGCGCTCGCGTATCTTCGTGCCAGATGTAACTCGTGCCCGATTCGTACTGAGCATTCAGATTGTTGAAAAGATTTCCCATCTTGCGAAGCACTAAGTCCTGGCGATCCTCTTCGCTCATCGCGCTCATGTCGAGCGCGCGCTGTCCGCCCGTGTAAGAAACGAGAATGCCGCGCCGCCCTGTTTGAGTCGTCGTGGGCGAATAGGTGTTTTGAATATCGAGGTCAGTGATGCCGTAACCGCTCAAGCGATCTATCTCCCACACGCGCGTGCGAAATTGCTGGTACGTGCGCGTGACCGGCGTAAGCTTCAATTCATTTATCGCTTGCTGTTTGTCTTCGGAGAACGCTGGCGCGACTTCGATGTTTTTCAAAACAGGGAAGGGCAGCGTGCAGATGCAACGATCAGCCGTGATGGTTTCAATGCCTTCTTTGGTTTGATAAGTGACGGTCACGCTCGTTTCGTTCTGCTCGATGCGCAGCACCGTAGATTGTTTCTTGAACAGCTTCTTAACTTTCTTTTTCAGCGCCGACGCAAGCAGGTCGTTGCCGCCCGCAATCTCATAATTGATCGTGCTTGGCGCAATGGCTTCTGTCACTACCCCGTCCATCGCTGAAATGGAATCAAGCCCGAATCCGAGTATGCCAAGTTGCGAAGCCGCGATGATGTCTATTGCGCCGTCCGATGCGCCGAGATTTTCGAGCAACTGTTTCAGAGAGGTGTTATCAATCTCTTTCAACTCATCCGACGGCCAGCCGTCATGTCTGGGATTGCCGACCTTTTTTATATAGTCTTCGAGATAAAAAGGGATCAACCCGAAAATGCCTGCCGAGCGCTCGCTCGATTTCAAAGAGAAAGGAATGCTGGCGTTGCCTGCCGCGTTTATGCGGAAACGGCTGCCGCGAATGTGAGCCATCGTTTCAAGCCCGAACCCGTTGGCCGGGCGAAGCGGCAAGTTGAAATCATCAGCATAACCGAATGTGAATTCGTGCTCGCGGGGGAAACTGAGCGGGCCTGCCTCGGCGTACTGGCCGTCTTTGAAGTCACGCAGAGTTTGCAAACGACCTCCTGCAATTTTGCGCGCTTCGAGAATCGTGACTTTGTGACCGGCTCGCTTGAGTTCATACCCGGCGGCAAGCCCGGCAAGCCCCGCGCCGAGAATGACGATATTTTTCGGCTCGCCCATCAGTCTGATCCCGCCGCGCTTTTCTGCTCTGGCGATATGCGGCATCAAAGCGAGCGCGGCAGCGCCCAGACTGATTTCTTTAAGGAACCGGCGGCGATTGATAGATTGCGACATTGTGCTCCCCCAGGCTCGGTTTATGACAGCTATGCTACTAGCTTGCGCGCAGCTTTGCAACAATATTGTCTTTAGCAATGATTGTGGAATGGTATTTGTAACCACTCAATGTTGAGCAATATATTTAAGATCGGAGGAATGAAAATGATACAGACTGTTAAAAAGAAGAACGTCATTGCGATGTTCCTGGCTCTGGTATTTATGGTGTTGACGATAGCGCCGGACGGATTCGGCCAGCGACGCCGTTACAGGCATCATCACCGCCCCAGCAAGACTAAACACATAGCGGTCGGCACTGCGGTCGGAGCAGTAGGCGGCGCGTTGATAGGCGGAAAGAAAGGCGCGTTGATAGGCGCGGGCGCGGGCGCAGGAACAGGATATCTGGTCTATCGCCACAAGAAGAGACATCATCGCAGGCACTACTAAACTTCGGTCGCCTGATCTGATGTCGAGAAGCTGAAATCTCGAATTGCGCTGATCGCTAATCTGCGTTCTGCAATCGTCAGACTTCTTCGACGCGCAAAGAATGGTTTGGGAG
>DATEKX010000347.1:0-3456 GCA_035277165.1 Blastocatellia bacterium
CGCGCGCCGCTGTTATCA
Source organism: Blastocatellia bacterium (assembly GCA_035277165.1). Taxonomy (GTDB): domain Bacteria; phylum Acidobacteriota; class Blastocatellia; order UBA7656; family UBA7656; genus DATEKX01. The sequence goes on from DATEKX010000347.1 coordinate 19, forward strand.
AAGATGAAAACACGAATTCATCATCAGTCTATGTGATCGAAGGCAACGCCGCGCGGCTGCGCGTAGTGCAGGCAGGCGAGGAAGAAGGCGATTCGGTGCGAATCGTATCTGGAATAAATGCCGGAGAGGTGGTCGCCATCAGCAATCTCGATCAGCTTTACGACGGCGCTGAGATCGTGCGGCAGTAGAGTAAGAGGAATTATGCAGAAGCTAGCTGAGATATGCGTGCGGCGTCCGGTATTCGCGGCGATGTTGATTATGGCGATGACAGTCGTCGGACTCTTTTCGCTTCTGGGCCTCGGCGTTGACCTGTTCCCCAGAATAGACCTGCCGACTATCACGGTCACGGTGACCAATCCGGGCGCTTCTCCGCAAGAGATCGAAACTGAAATCACGGATAAAGTAGAAGCCGCGGTCAACACCATCAGCGGCATAGATGAATTGCGCTCGACTTCGACCGAAGGCGTTTCGCAGGTCTTCATCACATTCATTCTCGACAAAAACGCGGACGTTGCCGCTCAGGAAGTGCGCGACAAAGTAAATCTAGTCATCCCCGATCTGCCTGAGACAGCCGAAGAGCCTGTTGTGCAAAAGCTGGATACGGATGCTGCGCCTGTGCTCAGAATCGCCGTTTCTGCGCCGCGCAGTCTTCGCGACGTGACAGACCTTGCAGACAAGCAGATTAAGAAACGCATAGAAAGCATCAACGGCGTAGGCCAGGTCGAGATCGTCGGCGGAAGCGAGCGCGAGATACGCATATTGGTTGATCCAGACCGCCTGCGCTCATTCAATGTCACGGTCAACGAAGTGGCAAACGCCGTCAGGCAACAAAACATGGAAGTGCCCGGAGGCCGCGTGGATGAAGGCGTGCGCGAGCTTACCGTGCGCACTATGGGAAAGATAGTTGAGCCTGCGGACTTCAGTAATCTGGTCGTCGCATCGCGCGGCTCGTATTCGGTGAAGGTCAGTGATATTGGCCGCGCCGAAGACAGCGCCGAAGAGTTACGGACCTTAGCGCGTTTGAACGGCCAGCCAGCCGTGACTCTAATCGTCTCTAAGCAATCGGGGCAAAACACGGTTGCCGTATCGGACGGAATAAAGGAAAGGCTGGCCGAAATACAGCCGACGCTGCCGAAGGATGTCACAACTCAGATCGTCGGAGACCAGTCCATATTCATCAAAGCGGCGCTCGATTCAATCGAGACGCACCTGTTTGAAGGCGGGCTGCTTGCAGCAATCGTCGTCTTCTTATTCCTGTGGAACTTTCGTTCTACGCTTATCGCGGCCATTGCTATTCCGACTTCCATCATAACAACTTTCGGGTTGATGGCGGCGATGGGATACACCTTGAATCAGATCACTATGCTCGCGCTGACATTGATGGTGGGCATAGTCATTGATGACGCGATAGTCGTGCTCGAAAACATCTATCGCTTCGTCGAAGAAAAAGGCATGTCGCCGTTTCAAGCGGCAGTAGAAGGGACACGCGAAATCGGCCTTGCCGTTCTTGCGACAACGCTCTCGCTGATGGCTGTCTTTTTGCCCGTAGGCTTTATGGGCGGCATCGTTGGTCGATTCATGTCTTCGTTTGGGTTGACTTCGGCTTTCGCAATCGGCGTTTCGCTGATCGTTTCATTCACGTTGACGCCGATGCTCGCGGCTCGACTCATCAAGCCGCGCGAACGGGCGGAATCAGATGATGGCGAAGTTGAGCATGAGGCAAAAGGTTCATCCAAAGAGCGACGCTTCTATAAATATATTGATCGCATGTACACGTGGATGCTCGAATGGTCAATGGCGCATCGCTGGACGATTGTGCTTTTGTGCGTACTCGTCATCTTCAGCATCGTGCCTCTTTTCATGTTCGTCGGCAAAAACTTTCTGCCCGTCGATGACCAGTCGCAATTTGAAATAAACGTTCGCACGCCGGAAGGCTCTTCGCTTGCGGCAACGTCTACGGTCGTTGATCGCATAGCAAAAGACGTTAAGCAATTGCCCGGCGTCACCGATACGCTGACGACAGTTGGCGGCGGCCAGCAGCAAATCGTCAACAGCGCATCTATCTACGTCAAGCTCACAGACATTAAAGACCGCGCGTTGTCGCAGGACGATTTGATGTTGCAGGCGCGCAATCTGCTTGGGAAATACCCGCAAGAGTTGCGCACGTCCGTGCAACAGGTGGCGGCGATTTCCGGCGGGGGTTTTCGCAACGCGGATATTCAATTCGTCATCAGCGGCCCCGGTCTGGATAAGCTTCAGAAGTATTCAGACCAGATGCTTGAAAAGATGAAGACCATTCCCGATGTGGTTGACGTTGATACGACGCTTGTATCGGGCAAGCCTGAATTGCGCGTTGTGATAGACCGCGCACGAGCGGCTGATCTGGGCGTGACAATCGGCGACATCGCGCAGACATTGAATATTTTTGTCGCGGGGCAAGACGTTTCTACATTCAACGTGGGCACGGATCAATACGATGTGAACGTCCGCGCCACGGGAGAGCATCGCAAGAGCGTAGAAGATGTGAAGCGAATGATCGTCTCTTCGACCAAAGCAGGATGGGTGAGTCTTGATAACCTCGTGCGCATTGAAGAATCAACCGGGCCGTCTGCCATTGAGCGGTTGAATCGTCAGCGGCAGGTGACCTTGTTAGCCAACGTAAAACCCGGCGGCTCGCAGGCGGATGTCATCAATAAACTGACCCAGTTCGGCAAGCAAATCAACATTGAGCCGAGCTATACGACGGGGCTTGCCGGGCGGTCGAAAGAGCTTGGCAAAGCGGGTTATTACTTCGGGCTGGCCATCATGCTCTCTTTCAGTTTTATGTACATGGTGTTAGCCGCGCAGTTTGAATCATTCATTCACCCTGTAACGATTTTGATGACTCTGCCGCTTGCCATCCCGTTCGGCATTCTATCGCTGTTGCTGACGGGGCAAACGGTCAACATCTTTTCTGGTCTTGGATTATTGCTCCTGTTCGGCATCGTGAAGAAGAACGCTATTTTGCAGATAGATCATACGAACGGTTTGCGAGCGCGCGGAATGCAGCGTTACGACGCCATCATTCAAGCAAACAGAGACAGGCTGCGCCCCATTCTGATGACAACCATCGCGCTGGTCGCAGGGATGATGCCGCTCGTCATTTCAACAGGGCCGGGAGCAGGAACTAACAGGTCAATCGGCGTGCTTGTAGTGGGCGGGCAATCGCTTTGTTTGTTGCTCACTTTGCTTGCCGTGCCGGTTTTTTATTCGCTGTTTGAAGACCTCGGCGAATTGCCTCTGTGGTCGGCTATTGGCAATCGCTACAAGAAAGCGACAGGCCGGTTAGCCGAAGTTGGCTCGTCCGTGTTGGGCGCTTTCAGATCGAAATCGCAAAGTGGTTTGGCTAATAAACCGAAAAAGGGAGGGCATATTGATGGACTATCCGGTGATTAATTC
>DATEKX010000348.1:0-7015 GCA_035277165.1 Blastocatellia bacterium
GCGCGACTCGCACTGCAATCGGCATAACAGGCAATCAGGGCGCAATTGATCCGGGCCACTTTGAAAATCTCGCAGGCGTGGCCGAAGCCATTAGAGTTTCCAAGCCCTACAAACTAGTCAGCCGGGACCTCAAACAGGACGACACGATTGTCCACGTAGGCGACGCTGAAATAGGCGGGACTGAACCGGCCATCATCGCAGGCCCGTGCGCTGTCGAATCATTAGAACAAACGATGTCGATAGCTGAACTAGTCGCTTCGTGCGGCGTGAAATTCTTTCGCGGCGGCGCATTCAAGCCGCGCACTTCGCCTTATTCCTTTCAGGGGCTCGGCGTGGAAGGTTTGAAGATACTCGCGGAGGCGCGCGAGCGTTTCGGGCTGCAAATCGTCACCGAAGTTCTGGACACAGAGACCGCTGACGCTGTTGAACAGTACGCAGATGTAATGCAAATCGGCGCGCGAAACATGCAGAATTTTTCGCTGCTGCGCCGCGTGGGACAGGCGCGCAAACCTGTTATGCTCAAACGTGGGATGTCGGCCACTCTTGAAGAATTTCTGCTCGCGGCTGAATACATCATGGCCGAGGGTAACTATAACGTCATCCTGTGTGAACGCGGCGTTCGCACCTTCGCAGATCACACGCGCAATACGCTCGATCTTTCGATAGTCCCCGCCGTGCAGAATCGTTCACATCTTCCGATCATCGTTGACCCGTCGCACGGAACGGGCAAGCGTCACAAAGTCCTGCCTCTCGCGCGCGCATCAATCGCGGTCGGGGCTGACGGTGTTATGGTCGAAGTACACGATCACCCGGAACGCGCTCTGTCGGATGGCCCGCAGGCGCTTTTGCCTGATATGTTCAAACAACTCGTGGCCGAAGTAAGAGCAATCCATACCGTGATCGCCGAAACCGAAGCAAGCCCCGCATGAAAAAGGCAAAAGGCAAAAAGCAAAAGGCAAAAATTTCAGCGATAACCTCTTTGCCATTGCCTGCTGCCGCAATTAATGATGAGCAGATAGTCAACCACGAAAAAAAATCCGAACTCTTTTTTGCCTCTCGCTTTAACTTCCTGCAATCATTTGTTACGCGCCGCCCTGTTTTGACAGTTGCAATAATCGCCTCGACTCTATCCATCGCATCTTTCATTTATTTTTTCAGCCACGGGATGACAAATCACTACGGCGATGGCGTCGCGCACGTCAACATCGCCCGCAAGGTCGTAGACTCGCCCGACGATTCGCTCTGGCAGCGATACATTCAAATAGGCACGCCCTGGCTTCCGCTGCAAACGGTGTTGATGCTGCCTCTGGTGGCAAATGATTTCCTGTGGCGAACGGGCGTTGCAGGCAGCATCGTTTCGATGATCTCGTTTGTCGTCGCAGCCGTCGCGCTTTACCTGCTGGCAAAGATTTTTTATCGCAATGAAGATGAAAGGTTGAATGAAATCTTGCCGCTGATTTCTGTCGCGATATTCCTGCTCAACCCGAGCGCGCTCTATATGCAATCGACTCCGATGACTGAATCGGTTTTCATGGGCGCGCTGGCTTTAGCAATCTACCTGCTGCAACGTTGGGCGACAGATCAAACAATGAAGCGATTGATTGTCGCGGCCTTTGCGATGACGACAGCAACGCTTGCGCGTTACGAAGCGTGGCCCGTTGCCGTGTTGTCAGTGCTGATAGTCGCGCTCGCGTGCCGAAGCGATGCAAAGGCGAGGATAAAAAGCAGCGCCCTTTTCGCAGTGATCGTAGCAGCGGGGGCTGCTTACTGGCTGTGGCACAACTGGGCCATCTACGGCAATGCTGTTGAATTCTTGAGCGGGCCTCATTCTGCGCGAGGAATATTTCTTGAAAACGAAGCGAGGCTTGGATGGTCAAAGATATTCACCGGGCATATTGCCGTTGATGTGTTATTGATGATTGTTACTGCTGCCGTCTGCATTGGGCCTTTTTTGATTCTGCTTTTTGCAACGGGACTTGCGCGCTTTCTAATCGTGAAGCGACGAACGTTAATCGAATATGCGCCCGCCCTTCTGCTTCTGGTTCCCTTCTTCTTTCACGTTCTGAGTCTCTATCGCGGCGAGATTCAAATATTTCCTCTGAGCGCGTTCGGGCTTCACAACGTGCGTTACGGGCTGCCGCACCTTCTGGCAGTTGCGTTGTTTGCGCCTGTTTCGATTCTCTTCTTCAAAGGCAAAGCGCGACGTTGGGCGACCGTTTGCGTTTGTTCGATCATTGCATTGCAGTATGGCTATTTGATTTCAGAAGGGCCGTCGCAGATTGCAGTTTATCAAGAGGGGTATCGCAACGGAGTAAACGCCCAGCCCGCGCGCGAACGAGCGCGTGTATCTGCGTGGCTCAATGCAAATCCTGTGAGGCCGATGCTACTGATGAACACGGGCGCGCTTGGCCCGCTCGTATCGCAGGGCGGCCTGCGATATTCCGAGATTATTCACGAAGGCACTATGCGATGGCATGAAATAGACGACCATTTTCCCGGCGACGTATCAACCGTCATAATTCAGGAAGGTGACCCGCTCGACCATTGGCTGCGTGGGAACGCTGCGCTCGCTAGCGATCTTACAGAGAAGTTTCAAGAGGCGCTGTCAGTCGGACGGATAAAGGTCTTTCGGCGAAGGTGAATTGAGTTTTAATCAGAGATTCATCCCGGAATACGACCGATGCATGAGGGTTCGCACGCGATTGCGGCCAGCCGCTTTCGCAAGATACATTGCGCGATCAGCCATCTCTATCAATTCTTCTTTAGACTTGGCCGCCGCCGGATAAGTCGCAACGCCGAGGCTCGCCGTCACCTGTCCGACCTTTGTAACAGGTTTTGAAGCTATCATTCCTCGAAGCCGCTCGGCTACGCTAATCGCATCTTCTCGACCGCATTGCGGCAGGACTACAACAAACTCTTCACCGCCGTAGCGCGCACAGATGTCCACCTCGCGCACGGTTGATTGCATGACTTGAGCAGCGTGGCACAGCGCCGCATCTCCTGTGCGATGACCGTGCGTGTCGTTTATCCGTTTCAGATGATCAAGGTCGAGAAGTATCAAAGAGACCTGATCGTTGTTGCGGTCTGCGAGCTTCATTTCGCGATCAAGGCGCTCTTGAAAATACCTGTGATTGAAAAGCCCCGTCAGCGCGTCGGTCATCGCTTGAGTCTGCACCTGCCGAAACAGGCGAGCGTGGCTGATGGCGACAGCAAGCTGGTCTGAAACCGTTTTGACCATCAGCACCTCTTCGTCTTCCCAATTGCGATTAGGCGTATCATCTTCGACTACTAAAACGCCGATGACGCTGTTGCGATAAGTGATTGGAAGTTCGAGAGCGCCCGGTATATCCAGGTTATTTCCAATCACGCCTCTATCAGGCGTTTTGCTTTGTGCAGTTTGATTCTCTTGCTCAGGCTCGCGCTCCGCATCCGCATCAACCGTCTCAGCCTGAGACGCTAAAGCAAAAGACATTGGGGCGACGTAAGAAGTGACCGAATCCGCTGCCGCTTCTTTTGTTTGTTGTTCTGAACCATCATTGCTTGATTCGGGAAAAGCGACATCCGGCGGCGGCTCGTCCGCTCGCTCGTACACGCTCATGCCTTCGGGTCTGCTTGTTCCTTCCTGCCATAACACCAATGCCGAGCGCCGAGCTTTGAGCGCACGCCCGACTTCTTCAACTGCTGATTGCAATATTGATTCCAGGTCAAGCGTGCTGGAGATGGCAGAGCTTATGCGATTGGTAGCCATCTCAAGTTCGTTCTGTCGCTGCATCAGCGTCGCAAGCTTCGTCGTGAATGTCAGCGCGAGTCTAAGCGAAGCGTTTCGCGTCGTGCTCAGGTTCAATAGCGTTTCAAGCTCCGCGCGCGCTTCAGGCTTTTGCGCGCCTATTCGAGCCATCAAGTATTCAGCCGCAGTGAAAACGACGTTTGGGTCAAACGTCCAAAGCATCTCGTATGTCTTTGCGTGATTGTTCTCTTCTTCGGGAATGGCATACGAAGCAAGCAGGCCGCAAAAACGCGACTCCATCACCAGTATGAACGGGCCAGTCTCGATCTTGTGATGTTCGCGTTCTTCGAGAACCGTGAGGTTAGGAAACTCTTCTGGCTCCCATGTTCTCGCGGCACAATCTTGATCGCACGAGAATAAATAAATTTGGCGCGCAGTAGAAGCTAGTTTAGCCGCGCGCTCGACTTCGCGCGTAGCGTCGCCGTTCAGACAACGCCCTTCGAGCACAAGCGCCGACAGCTTTTCCTCAGTTACTACGTCCTCGAAATATCCAAGCAGCCGCTTGACTGTCTGTTCATTAGATCGGATGGGTGCAAACTCGTCGCCATGCTGTTTATTCAGCACATAAAAGAGTGAATACATCAATGAATTAATCTCTTGTAGTTTATATACAAAAACAACTGCGGGGACTGGTCGTCCAATCAAGGCGATTTTACAACGGGCACAAGCAGTGTCAATCGTTTTTATCATGATTGAAGACGAGCGAGATGCTGGAAGCTCAGTCGAGTATGTAATTTTTTCCGAGGCCAGTCGGAAACTAATACAGTTTATCGGCTCGGCGCTGTTCTACAATTTTTTCAAGTGCTGTTATAAAGCGAGTTATGCCGTGGTGTGAAGTGGCACAGCGATAGCAAATGTATCTGGTGTTTAGTATGAGTTTTACATCATCATTTCAGTTAAAAAAGATCTGAGGAGGTCTGAACAAATGTACAAACTGGCTACCGTCGCTCTATTGATGGTGTTTGCAGTCGTTTTCGAGTCCGGTTGCGCAACTAAAAAGTATGTGCGTAATCGCGTCGCCGAACGAGTCACTCCGCTTGAGAATCGCACAACTGAATTAGAAGAGACATCGCGCCGAAATACTCAAAGCATTTCCGAATTGAATTCAGGTATAGAAGACGTTCGAGGCCGCGCTGACCGTGCGCAGTCAACGGCAGATCGCGCAGCTTCTTCGGCTGAACAGGCCAACACGCGCGTAACAGGCATCGAGCGCAACGTCGAAGAGCTTCGCGCCAACCTCGATAAATATACGGTTCAGAACACCGCGATGGTCTTCTTCAAACCCGGAAGCGCAAAGCTCACGCCCGAAGCAATGGCGCAGCTTGACCAGCTTGCAACGCAGATTGTTGACCGAACCGGATTCATTCTTGAGATAACTGGTTTCGGCGACACCGCAAAAGCAACGCGTTATAACCAAAACCTCGCGCAGTTAAGAGCAGAAGCCGTGCAACGCTATCTGGCAGACAAGCAGAACGTGCCCGTGATGCGAATGTTTGCAATCGGCTTTGGCGCTACAAGACCTGTGACTGAAAATGTTTCGACAAGTGAAACAGGGTCTTCCAGCAGCCGCGCATTGACTCGCCGAGTTGACATACGATTGCTTACGAATAATGCCGTGTCGGGTGCGCCTATGAGAACAAGCACAAGCGGCACAGAAGAATAGGTTTTAACTTTCCCTACAGCCACAAAGTCCCCATCAGCAGGGTAGCAGGTGGGCGATAATCAGCGTAATACACGCGCTGATTATCGCTTGCCTGCTTTTGCGACAGATTATCTGCCTGATGCTTTCCAATCAATCCTTCCAATTTCGCTTAATCTTCCTGCGGTAAATGCTATAATGTTGAGGCAACCGGATTTAGGGCCATCGCATCTCAGGCAGTGAGGTCATGGCTACTGTAACAAACACATTAATAATGACAGCGACCGCTGAGAGAAGCCAAACCTTATCCGACCTGGAATTAGCCAGGCGAGCGGCGGCTGGCGATACGGCGGCTTTTGAGCAGCTCTACGCGCAGCATCACAGGCGAGTCTATTCGCTCTGCTTAAGAATGCTCGGCAATGCATCGCAGGCCGAAGACATGACACAGGAAGCTTTCCTGCAAGTGTACAAAAAAATCGGCAGTTTTCGGGGTGATTCGGCGTTCACTACGTGGCTGCATCGCTTGACCGTAAATCAGGTTTTGATGCATTTTCGCAAGCGCGGGGTCAAGCTTGAGCATACAAGCGAGGAAGGCGATTTCACAAATGTCGTCGAGACGCCGATTCAAAGCACGCGGCGCATCTCGATGGTAGACCGACTGGCGCTTGAAAAAGCCATATCGGAGTTGCCGCCGGGTTACAGAACGGTTTTCGTTCTGCACGATGTCGAAGGCTATGAGCACGAAGAGATTGCCAATCTGCTGGGCGTCAGCATAGGGACATCGAAATCGCAGCTTCATAAAGCGCGAATGAGATTGCGCGAGTTGCTCACGAAGTAACACGCGCTCAAATAAAGAGGCGATTCGCAGTTGCCCTGCAAGATCATAAATGGAGGATTGGGTGATTTAAATGATTTGCAAGGAGTGTCAGGAATTCATCTCAGATTATATTGACGGGCTGCTTGAACTGGGCGAGCAGGTAAAAATCGAGCGGCATTTGGCCGACTGCGAGCCTTGCCGCGCCGTGCGCGACGACCTGTTGCAGATAGTTCACTTCAGCCATCAACTTCCAGAGCACGCTCCTTCGGGCGCATTGTGGGCGCGCATTCAATCAGATATAGCCGAAGAGCGGCCCGCAGGATTTGTGGCTCGCGCGGGCGCATGGTGGGCGCAATTGAAGACCCGCAACTTCAACCTCTCGATTCCGCAAATGGTCGCAAGCGCGGCGGCGCTGGCAATCATTATTTCCGTCGGCGTGTTGATTACGGGGCGCAATGTGGCTCACGATCAAAATACAGTGGCAAGCGTGACCGAAGTCAACGCACATAATTTGCAGCGCCTATCGAATCCTGACATTCAACAACTTGAACAAGATGTCAGCAGGCTTTCCGAAACTATTGAGCAACGCAAGAGCACATGGAACCCTGAGCTTCGCGCTGCATTCGACCGGAACATGTACTATGTAAACCAATCGCTGGCCGAGTGCCGACATCAATTGAACGACAATCCTTCAGACGACGTGTCGCAAGAGTTGATGCTCAATGCATATCGTGAAAAGGTGCGATTGCTCGAAGGGTTTCAAAGCTTCTAA
>DATEKX010000349.1:0-4414 GCA_035277165.1 Blastocatellia bacterium
AACTGCTCTCGCAAATCGAGCAGGAACGCGCGCGATTGAATCAAATCGTAGCCAACGTGCCGAGCATTGTTTGGGAGGCATGGGGCAAGCCTGACGACGCCATGCAACGCATTGACTTCGTCAGCAGCTATGTCGAAAAGATGTTGGGCTACAGCGTACAGGAATGGCTTTCAACGCCGAACTTCTGGTTGTCAATCGTCCACCCTGACGACAAAGAACTCGCCGCCGAAGAAGCCGCCGCAATTTTCGCAAGCGGCAAAGGCGGCACAAGCCAGTTTCGATGGATGACGAAAGACGGGCGCGCAATCTGTGTGGAAGCGCAATCGAATGTCATTTGCGACGAGCAGAACAACCCCATCGGAATGCGCGGCGTCACAATGGACATTACCGAACGCTTGCGCTCTGCCGAAGCGAAAAGCTTTCTTGCGGAAGCGAGCAACGCGCTTGCAAGCTCGCTCGATTACGAAACGACGCTCGCAAGCGTAGTCCGATTGTCCGTCCCTTATCTTGCCGACTGGTGCCTGGTTCATATTCTGGATGAGAGCGGGCAAGTCAAACCGCTGGCCGTCGCTCATACTGACCCGGCAAAAGCAGAAGAGGCAAAAGAACTCGAAAGCCGCTATCCGCAGAACCCGAACGCGCAACTGGGGCCGCCCAGCGTGCTGCGCACGGGAAAGTCAGAGTTCTACCCGGAGATTACCGATTCGCTTCTGGCTGAATATGCGAATGATGAAGATCACTTGAGCAATCTGCGCCAGCGCAAAATGAAGTCGGTTATGATTGTGCCTATGCTTGCGCGCAACCGGACGCTCGGTGTGATCAGTTTTGTAACGGCGGAGACGAAACGACAATACACGACGGCAGACCTTGCGCTGGCCGAAGACCTTGCGCATCGCGCGGCGTTTGCCGTAGACAATGCAGTGCTCTATCGCGATGCGCAGCGCGCAATCACGCGGGCCGAAGAAGCCAATCGCCTCAAGGATGAATTTCTTGCTACGGTCTCGCATGAACTGCGCACGCCGCTGAATGCGATAATCGGATGGGCACATCTGCTGCGCACTAAAAGATTTGATGACGCAACTTCCGCTCGCGCTATGGAGACAATCGAGCGCAATGCGAAATCTCAGGCGCGAATCGTCGAAGACATACTTGATGTGTCGCGCGCCATAACGGGAAAACTTCGATTAGAGGTTCAGCCCGTACTGCTCGGATCAGTAATCGAATCGGCGCTCGACGCGATTCGTCCTGCTGCCGAAGCAAAAGAGATTCGACTTCAAAATATCCTCGACCCGCGCGCAGGCCCCGTTTCAGGCGACCCGAACCGCTTGCAGCAAATCGTCTGGAATCTGCTGTCGAACGCTGTCAAGTTCACTCCTAAAGGCGGGCGCGTTGTGGTGCGGCTTGAGCGTGTGAACTCGCAAGTCGAGATAATAGTGAGCGACACGGGGCAGGGCATTCATCCTGAACTTCTTCCATTTATTTTTGATCGTTTCCGCCAGGGCGACAGCACTACTACGCGACAGCACGGCGGGCTGGGATTGGGACTGGCGATAGTGCGCCACCTCGTCGAATTACACGGAGGCTCAGTTCAGGCCGACAGTCCGGGGCATGGGAGCGGCGCAAACTTTACCGTCAACTTGCCGCTGATGTCCATCTATTCCGAACACAGGAGCGCAGACCGCTCGCTTCACGCGGATTCAAACCTGCCTCTATCACAAGAAGCGCCGCAGCTTTCAGGCATAAAGATCATGGTTGTTGACGACGAGCCGGATACATGCGAGGTATTGAAGATAATAATTGAGCAATACGGAGGCGAAGTCAAAACCTGCGCGTCGAGCGCCGAAGCGCTCGAAACACTGAAGCACTGGAAGCCCGACGTTTTAGTAAGCGATATAGAGATGCCCGGCGAAGACGGATATCATTTGATTGAAAAGATCAGGTCGCTTGCGCCTGAGCAAGGAGGGAATGTGCCTGCTCTTGCGCTGACGGCCTATGCAAGAGTTGATGATCGCATGCGCGCGCTATCGGCAGGCTATCAGATGCATCTGGCGAAGCCTGCCGAGCCGATGGAATTGACAACCATGATAACCAGCCTCGCGGCAAGGAACAGCAAAAGGTTAGGCAGTTAATTTTTAGAGGCAAGCATATGGCTCACAGATTTTCGTCGAAGCGAATGCTTGATCTGCTCTTGCGATATGGCCTTGCTGTAACATTTGTGGGGTTGGCGCTTCTACTCACGCATGTGTTGATGCCTGTGATGAACGCCACGCCTTCGCCGCTTTTTTTCGTCGCCGTTATGCTCACCGCATGGTACTGCGGATTCGGGCCGGGCGTTGTGGCTTCCGTACTTTCGACGCTGGCGCTTAATTATTTCTTCATTCCTCCTCTCTACACATTGTCTCTCAAATTCTCTGATACGCTTGTATCTATAGTCTTCACGCTGGCCATCGTCTTGATAAGCGCGCAAAGCGCGATTCGCAAGCGAGCGGAAGAAGCGTTGCGACAGTCGCGTGATGAGATGGAGATTAGAGTCGAACAGCGGGCGGCGGAACTGGCGGCAACGAATGAAACGCTCGAATCAGAGATAGCAGAGCGCAAACGATCAGGCGAAGCGTTGCGCGAAAGCGAAGAGCGTTATCGCGGGTTGTTTGAGAACGCAACCGAGATAGTCTACACGCTCGACCTGTCAGGCAACGTGACTTCGATCAATAAAGCTGGCGAGCGCATCACGGGCTACAGCCGTGAAGAAATTCTCGGCACTCCGATAGCTCGGATCGTAGCGCCCGAATACGTCGATAAAATGCTCCAGATGATGGAGCGCAAAGTCCGTGGCGAGGAGTTGACCACATACGAGCTTGAGGTCATTGCCAAAGACGGTGGCCGTTTAACGCTCGAAATCAGCAGCCGCTTGATACTTGAGCAAGGCGGCGCGATAGGAGTGCAGGGAATTGCGCGCGACATCAGTAAACGAAAGCGCGCAGAGGAAGCTTTGCGAGACAAGGAAGCAAGCCTGAGGCTTGCGGTCGAATCGGCGGCGCTCGGCACATGGGACTACAATCCCGTCACGGATGCGCTGACCTGGGACGATGCGTGCAAAGCTATATTCGATCTGCCGTCGGATACGGAAGTCACTTTCAAGGTCTTTGCTTCTGCGCTTCACCCTGATGACAGGCTGCCCACGCAGGCGAAAATCAGTCGCGCGCTCGATTCTGCGAGCGGCGGCAAGTACGACGCGGAATATCGCATCATAGGTTTGCAAGACGGAATGGAGCGATGGATAGCGGCTCGCGGGCAGGCGTTCTTCAATGAAGCGGGACTGGCCGCGCGGTTCATCGGCACGGTGCTCGACATCACAGAGCGAAAGCGCGCCGAGCAGGAACGTGCCCTATTGCTTGCTCGCGAGAAAGCGGCGCGCGTCGAGGCCGAAAAAGCCAATCGACTCAAGGACGAATTTCTCGCCACGGTCTCGCATGAACTCAGAACGCCGCTCAATGCGATACTCGGATGGGCTGAACTGCTGCGCGGCGGCAGGCTCGACGATGAGAGCACGCGCCATGCTTTCAACACCATCGTGCGCAATGCGAAATCTCAAGCGCAGCTTATCGAAGACATACTCGATGTGTCGCGCATAATCAAAGGCAAGCTTGGGCTTGAAGTGCGCCCCGTCGGATTGATTCAAATCATCAACTCGGCGCTTGACGCAGTGCGGCCTGCGGCTTACGCAAAAGAGATCAAACTGGATGTCTCGTTTGATAAATCTGTCGCAGACGTTTCAGGCGACTCGAACCGCTTGCAGCAGGTTGTCTGGAACCTGCTGTCGAATGCCATAAAGTTCACGCCCAATGGCGGGCGTGTGGAAGTGAAGCTCGATCATAAGGATTCCAGCGCCCGCATTATCGTGAGCGATACAGGCTGCGGCATCAGCAAGGAATTTCTGCCTCACGTTTTTGATCGCTTTCGTCAGGCCGACAGTTCTTATACGAGACAGCACAGCGGGCTGGGACTGGGCCTTTCCATAGTGCGGCATCTGGTCGAGATGCATGGCGGAACGGTTCAAGTCGAAAGCGAAGGCGAAGACTGTGGCGCGCAGTTTACGGTGATGCTGCCGCTTCTGAAAGATGAAGGCGGAAACGCGACGAATGAGCAGTATGATGAAGGATTATTTCACCCTGAAATCCGCAACTAAGGGCAGGTGATCGGAAGCTATCAAAGCAACGCGGCTGCGATGCAGCACCATCCCTTCCTGATCAAGCGAATCTTCAAAGTATATGTGATCGAGATGAAGAAACGGCAGCACGCCGGGGTAAGTCTTCGCGCGCGGCAGATGGACTCGAACGTCCGCGCTCACCAGATGCGAAGCGAGCAGGCGCGTAGCCAGCCCGCGCGTCCATTCGTTGAAGTCTCCGAGCATAAT
>DATEKX010000350.1:0-4117 GCA_035277165.1 Blastocatellia bacterium
ACCAAGACTTCTAACCGCTCAAGCTTAATCTTCAACGAAGAGGGCCGCATACTAGCTCAACGCATTACCAGAGTCAAGCAAAAAATATCCATTTCGGCACACACTTCGAGTTGTTAGTCGTCGTTATTTTTGACCTGATACGCAAGTGCGCTCTGGACGGTTTTCAATACTTGCGAGAGATCGAATGGCTTCGCGATGAAATCAACCGCGTGACATCGTTTCACGCCAATGAAATTCGGCTCGCCAACTTTGGCCGAGACTATCACCACCGGCGTACTGGGATGCGCAGCGTTAATATGTTCGCACAGCTCGATGCCTGACGCGCCCGGCATAGTCATGTCGGTCAAGACCAGATTGAATGAGGAAGCAGCCAGCAGTTTCTTTGCTTCTTCTGCATTTCTGGCAGTAACACAAGTGTAGTTGGCGCTGAGGTACGACGCCAAAAGTCTTCGTATAGGTTCTTCATCGTCTACGATCAGGATTGAAACTTCTTCACTCTTCATCAGCTCCACCAGAACACTGGATTTTGAGCGAACTTACCCCTTCGCCCTAATCGGCTGAATCGAGAGTATCGGTAGAGGACATGGCTGTAAAATGTCGCTGAAGAAGCTCTGCCTTCTGCGTTATCAGTTGAGCACTAACCCGGTTCCACTTTTATAAGTGGACTAACAATGAATCAACTTCATCCCCTTACTTATATGATTGGTGGAGTTTATAACACATATCAGCCTGTTGCTCAACAAATTCAACGCTTCTTATTTCCTGAGATTAAATGGGAATGCTTGAACTAGCTTTAAAAACCAGCGACGGGTTCAAACAGTGCGTTCACTTGATGAGCAATTCGTAGCGGGCGATAGTAGCAGGAAGCGGATCAACGCCAAGCTCGCGGCGCAGCATCTTGCGCAATCCGTCGAACTGCTCGATGGCAGCCGCGCGATTGCCTGAGCGGACATGGGCCTCCATAACGTTGCAGTGCACATCTTCCTGATACGGGTCGCGCGTCAAAAACATCTGGCCGTAGCGTATGACCTGCTCGTGATGCCCGCGCTCGCTGTGATGGGCAATCAATTCCTTCAACGCTTCAAGGTAAAGATCGCTGTAGTAACTTTGAAGTTCTTCTATCCAGTTGTAATAAAACTCTTCGAGAAAGTCTCCGCGATAGAGCTTTATCGCAGCGGCAAGCAATTGAGCGGCTCCGTCTGCGTCGTCGCTTCGGCGAGCTTCGAGCGCGTCTGCAAGCAGGCGCTCGAACTCTTCTGCGTCAATCTGGTATTGATATTGAGGGTTGAGCAGGTAAGCCCCTTCGCGGTAGAGGATGAAATCTTTCTTGACCACTTGCCCCGTGTTGAGCGCTTTCCTCAAATGTGAAATCGTCGGGTGAAAATTCTTCGCCACCGTTTCAGGGTCTGCGTCATACCAGAATGTTTCTACCAGCGTATCTTTCGGCGCGCGATGATTGCGGCGCGAGGCGATGTAACAGAGTATGTGCAGCGCCTTCGCCAATCGCCACGCTTCTTTGAGCGGCTCGGAAGGATCGCGATACACTTCCGCAGGGCCGAGCATGTTGATCGCAAGATCGTAACTCGGTCGCTCGATAATCAATTCTACGGTTGGCGTTACGCAAGTGCTACGGTTGTCAGAAGGTCGCGCTTCAGCCTTTGCGATTTCGGCGGGAATGATCTCGGCCAGATAATCAGGGGCCATGCCGGAATTCATTGCCGTCTGAAATAAAGACGGCGCAACACTGGCCTCGCCCGATAGCAGGTACGAATAATCGTATCTGATCGAGAAGTCAACAGCGCGGCGCAGGTGCGCGAGCGATTCATCTTTGCGGTTGAGGTCCCAGAGCAAACGCGCAAGCGACACCGAAGCTCGCGCCTCGTTGTAGCGCAGCCTGTCATCTCGCGCCAGCGTCGCAGCTTCTATAAAAGAACTCTCGGCCTGCATGGCGCGACCCGCAGCCATCTCAATTCGCCCGCGCGTGATCAGAGCCGTCGAGCGTTCAGACGGAGACCCTGCGGCGCGCGCGCGAAAATATTCTTGAGCTTCGCGCTCGGCTGCCTGCGTGTCGCCCATTCGCAGGTAAGCGCTGGCACGCTCGTCAAACAGTTCTTTGTCCGTCAGCGCCACGCCCGCATCGCGATAAGCTCGCGCGGCTTCGTCATAGAAATCAAGCGCCCGCTGATAATCGCCTCGCTCGCGGTAAAGCGTGCCGAACGCTTCGAGCGTTTCGGCTGTAGCCGTCTTGAGGTTGAACAACTGGCATCGCTTGAGCGCAAGTTCAAGATGCGACTCCGCTTCGTCGAGTCGCCCCTGCACAGTCTTCAATCGCGCGATGTTGAGATGCGCGATTGCTTCTTGAGGAAACGGAACGGTTTCGCTGTCCGAACGATTCAGTCCCGCTGCGCGATCATCAATCATCTGGCTGAGCCATCGGAGCGCTTCGTTGAAATCGCCTTCCATCGAATAAGGCAGGCCGAGATTGTGAAGCACTATTCGAGCGAAGCGATCATCAGGCGCTTCTCTCGCTTCTTCGAGCGCAGAACGCCAGTTTTCAATCGCGCGCTCTGCATCGTGCAACGAAGCGAAGTAGCAAAGGCCGATAGTGTTGAAACATCGCGCGCGCAATGCATGAAGCCCCGGCTCAAGTTCGATGGCCGAACTTGCGAGTTTGATGGCTTCTTCGTAATCGCCGCGATGGCGAGCCAGATAAGCCTGCCCGCGAAAAGCTTCGGCCTGCGCCGTTGTCTCGCCAGTCGCGCGAGCCACCTGCGCGGCTTGCGCGTACAGCGAAAGCGCGCGCGCGTAATCGCTTTCAATCAATGCCACATCCGCGCGCGTGATCAGCGCGCGCGGGTGAACGCTCAAGGCCTCTTCCGGCAAATCGTCAAACGCTCGCTTGATAGCCTCGAACCTTCCCGACTCCACCAGATCAGAGCCGTGGCTTGCAAGCATCTCCGCAACGTCGCTCGCGCATCCGGCTTTCGCGAAATGATGCACCGCCAAATCCCATTGCCGCGTGCTGACGAAATAATCCGCGCACTTTTTATGCAGGGCTTTCACTTCACTTGCGCCCAATTCGCTTGCGAGCCACCGGCTCAGAAAACTGCGAAAGAGCGGATGAAGACGGTATTCTTCTTCAGCGCCCGAAGCGTAGATGTGCGAGATGAAAACATTGCGCCGCGCGAGCGCACGAAGCTGGTCGGGGCAGTCAGAGATGCAGAGCGCCGCTTCCGCTATCGCGGGATCAATGCGATCAAGCAAAGAGAGTCGGCCCAGCATCAAGCGCGTTTCAGACGGCTCGAACTGCAAAACTTCTTCTGCGAAGTAATCGAATATGTCGAGTTCGGATTGTTGAAATGCGGTCGCAAGCCACGAGCGATTCGCATCGTTGCCAATCTCTGTGCCGGGGTAATCGCTAGTGCGGTCGAGCGACTGTTGAATCAACTGAAGCGCGGTGACCCATCCATCGGTCTTTTCGTGAAACTGGTTTACAAGGTCAGCAGGGAGCGAATGGCCGAACGTCTCGGCGAATAATTGCTCGACTTCGGCTTGAGTGAACAGCAAGTCCTGACGATTCAACACCCCAACAAGCCCGCGGCTTCTGAACCTCATCACTGAAAGGTTAGGCATAGAGCGACTAGTTATTATTATGTGCAACACATCCGGCAAGTACTGCACTAATCTATCCACCGCCGCCGCTATCGCCTCACTCCCGTCCACGTGATGATAATCATCCAACACCACGATTGTCTTCTCTTCCAACTGCTCGCTCACTTCATTCACAAACACATCCACCAACTGCTCCACCTTCGCTGTCAGGTTCTCCGTCTCCGAGATGTAGCCCATCACCACCTGCCCGAAGTCCTCTCTCACGCTCCTTATCCCGTACACCAGATACCCGAAAAAGACCGCCAGATCCAAGTCCGACGGGTCTATCTGATACCAGACTGAGCGCAGCGAGCTTGTCCTGACGAAGTCTGTCACGAGCGTCGTCTTGCCGCAGCCAGCGTTGGCGCAGACAATCGTCGCAGGCTGATCGAGGTAGCCGCGCATGCGTTCGATCAGTCGAGGCCGAGCGAGCACGCGTCGGCCCAGTCTCGGCGGCAGCAGTTTC
>DATEKX010000351.1:0-8155 GCA_035277165.1 Blastocatellia bacterium
TTATTAAGCCTCGGTGGTGCAGACCGCCGAGGCTTTGACAATTATTAGATCAAAGTAACCCTGTGGAGGCTGCCTTGGCTGATAATTTGTGTCCTGAGTGCGGAGCGCATGTTTATCGCTCACACACTCGCGGCTTCAAAGAGAAATTCATCAAAGTAGTTACCTCTCATAGAGCTTACCGTTGCCACGAATGCGGCTGGCGCGGTTGGTTTGGCAAAAGCAGACTGCTCATACGCAAAAGCGTGCTGCGAACAGTTATCAGCCTGCTGTTGACTTTACTAATAACGACGCTGCTGGCTCTCTACATTGTTGATAAACTCAGCCCCGACATATCGCCCATTGACACTCAACAACAACACACGCCATAACATAATCTGCTAACTTGCATTCTTTTGAATGCAAGCGGCTCAAGTTTCGGCTTGATAGCTCGTGCTTGTTTTGCAACAATAATTAACCACAAGACAATTCTTCGAGGTGAGCTTTCTCCCGTGTATTTGATAACAACCAGGCCCAGGAGGCAAGATTGAAGCTTAAATCAGTAATTGCAATTTTCTTAATATCTCTGATCACAACCAGTAATATCGCGCGGGCGCAGTCGCCTACTGGGCAATCTTCGGCTGCGCAGCCTTCCGTCGCCCAGTCTCCCGTTGTAACGCTACCGCTCAACTCGGATCAGATTGGACTGGTGAGAACAGCCGTGCAAATCACGACCAGAGTCTCTTTCAGCGAGCCGGTCGCGGAAATCATATGCGGCGACCTGTATGATCCGGGCAGCGGCAAAGGCACTTTTGTAGTTCAACGCAGCGGCTCCAACGAAAAGCCCGGCAATGACGTTTTTATCAAGCCTGTCGTATCCAAAGGCCAGAGCAATATGTTCGTCAGAACCGGCGACGGAAGACATACCTACAACTTCGATTTGAAGATTGTCTCCCCAGAGCAAGCGCATCGCGTCGTCAATGTCACTGATGTGGTGCCAGCCGCAAATCCGCCGAGCGAAAAAAATAACACGCAGCCCGCAGACCCTGCGCCTGAGACAGTAAAGATTGCTCCTTGTCCTGATGCCGACCGCATCAAATCGGAAGCCGAGCAGGCAGCGCGCGTGAAGGCCGACGAGATCACTCGCAATGCGCGCCAGCAGGCTGATCGAATAACCGGAGAAGCCGAAGCTAAACTTGCCGAAGCCAATCGCCGCGCATCGGATGTCGCAAGTCAGGAATCCGACCGCCGCTTTATGCAAGCGCTGATGCTGGGCCTGCGCGAAACCAAGATTAATAGTCCGCGCGTGACCACCAAGAAAAAGATAATAGTCGTGCTTGATCCGCGTGTGTTGTTATTCGACGAGAAAGCGTACTTGCGCTACACAATTCAAAACGCCGGTGAACTGGATTTCACTTTCACCAGCATCTCGCTTGAGATGGGCACAGGCGCAGAATCGCGCCCGCTTACGATACAAATCAAACAGACCAAAGATGATAACAGGCTTGCATCAGGCGAATCGCTGACGGGCATCATAGCCTATGACCCGGCGCAGGTTACGCCTAAAGATAAGCTCACGCTTTTTGTGCGCGGCGAAGACAGCACAGAAATAACTCATGTAACTATTCAAGGACCGTGATAGAATCAACGGGTATGTTCAAGAATCTGGCAGCAGCTTTCGTACTGTTAATCATCCCTGCCTGGGTGAATGCTCAGGGGCCACTGTCGCCGCCTGCTCGCCCGCCAATTCCTCTTACAGATTCAGATCAAGCGCGCGCGCGCCTGGAAGAGTTAAAAAAGAACGCTCCACAAACCGCGCCCGCTGAACAAACAGCCCAGATCAAAGTTCCCCTTCCCGCAAGCCGTCATCACATATCGTCAGGCAATGCGGCGCTCGACGCTATAGTTTCCGATGCTGCTGCTCAACACGGGCTCGACCCGTGCTTGATCTTTTCGGTGATGAGAGCCGAATCCGCGTTCAATCGCATGGCCGTGTCGCCGAAAGGCGCTTCGGGCTTGATGCAGTTGATGCCGGAGACGGCAGCGCGATTTGGCGTCAGAAATATATTCGACCCGCGCGAGAACATCTTCGCCGGAGCAAAGTACCTCAGGTGGCTTCTCAACCGATTTCAGGGAGATGTGCGGCTTGCGCTTGCCGGTTATAACGCGGGCGAAGGCGCGGTCGAATTCTATGGTCTTCGCATACCGCCTTTTCAGGAAACTCAAAACTACGTGCGGATAATCTACACGCGTTACAGCGGCATTCATCTGGCTACCGCGCCAAGCCCGGTCACGGCTGAAGTGCCGAAGCCCGCGGAGCAGCCGAAAGAAAATCTTCCAACCTACAACCAGATTATACGATTCACATCCGCTACAGGCGAATCAGCCGCCAAGTCTGGAAAGTAATCATCTCCGCTGTCAGTTTCGTTGTGTCATCAATCTGACAAACTCAACGAGCATCATTTCTGCCCAGAAGCGTTTGTCGCCATCTGCGTTGGCAGAGACGAAGCCGACGTGTCCACCGTGATCTGTGGCCAGCAGCGCCACGTTTGGATTCATTGCTACTTCAGGTCGTTCGAAAGGCGCGAATGGAATGAACGGATCATCTTTGGCATGGATGATGAGTGTCGGAGCGGTGATGTGTTTAATGAAGGGAAGCGCGCTTGCGCGCTCGTAGTAGTGTGCCACGTTGCGAAATCCCATGTGCGGCGCAGTATAAACATCATCAAATTTGCGAATCGTCCATATGCCGCGCAGGTGTGAAGGGTCGTATCGGTCTGGAAACAGCTTTGCTTTGCGACGCAGGCGGCTCCTGAGACTCCAAATGAATCGCGTATGATAGATGATGTTCGACCGCATCTCGATTGCATCGGCGCAGGATTCCAGATCAATTGAAGGCGAGACAGCGGCCACGCCCCTTAGCTGCGGCGGCACGCTTTGACCGTATTCGCCTGCAAGCTTCAGCACTACGTTTCCGCCAAGCGAAAAGCCAGCAAGATAAATTTCGTTGAGTTTGTCGCGCTCGATCAACTCCGCAATTATCTGCCGAATGTCATCAGTCAGTCCCGCGTGATAAAGCGTAGGCGTCAGATGTTCCGTCCCGCCGCAATTGCGGAAATTGACGCGCACCACGTTGAAACCGGCTTCCAGAGCCTTGTCTGCGGTTCCAAGCATATAGCGCGATTCGGTTGAGCCTTCCATGCCATGCACGATAAGAAGCGTAGGAGTTGATGCGCGCTCTTTTTGCCAGGAGCAATGCGCGAGGACTTTTATGCCCGGAGCCGAATCGAATATGCGAGGCTCGCTGTGTTCTGTGACGAGTTTGAATCGCCGCCGAATCAGCGTGCCTGCAAGCGTCTGTGAATGAGCATTCCTGATCGCCGGGTGCGGCGTGAAAGGCATCCGTGACAGTTGGTTTATAATCTCTTCTTTCGACATCATCTGTTTGGTTGTTACACTCTGCCAGAGCGAACACATGAAAATTTTAGACGGCAAGTTGAGTGCGAAGCAAGGTTGATGAGCGCTTTCAAGGATAGCGCCTGTTGAGAGATGGCTGAAGCGAAAGACGACCGTCACCGTTACGGTCAACATTACACTCCGCTCGAAATAGCAAAATTGCTCGCAGCGTTCGCGGTGCGCGCGGCAAATGATTTCGTTTTTGATCCGAGTTGTGGCGATGGACGCCTGCTCGAACAAGCGCTTCAGATCAAGCGTTACCTGTCTCGGCAAAACAAACATAGGAAAGAAGAAGTTTTCGGCATAGACCGATCAGCTTTGGCCGTTCGTCTTGCGTCCGGCACAACTGCTAACGTGGCGGCGGCTGATTTCTTCAACCTTGAACCGCTCGCGAGCTTGACCGAAGGTGTGAGGATGCCTGCGGATTTTGACGCAATAATCGGCAATCCTCCGTATATTCGCCAGGAAGTGATGGGTGCGCGCGACAAGCGGCGCGTAGAGAAACGGCTCGAAAGCGACCGCGAGAATTTGCCCGATATTCATTGGCCGCGCTGGTCTGGCAGGTCGGACATCTATGTTTACTTCTTCGCTCGTTCGATTCGATTTTTGAAGGCGGATGGGCGATTGGTTTTCCTGACCGCG
The DNA here is from genome assembly GCA_035277165.1 of Blastocatellia bacterium. Taxonomy (GTDB): domain Bacteria; phylum Acidobacteriota; class Blastocatellia; order UBA7656; family UBA7656; genus DATEKX01. The sequence continues at coordinate 4,075 of DATEKX010000351.1, forward strand.
AGCAGTTGGCTGGATGCCGGATACGGCGCGGCACTTCGAGAGTTTCTGCTTCATAACTTTCGCGTGATCGCCGTCATCGAATCCTCGGCAGAAAGCTTCTTTTCCGATGCGTCAATCAACACAAGCATCACAGTGTTGACACGCGACCGGGACGCGCGCGCGCGCGAAGCGAACCCGGTGCGATTCGTGCAGTTGATCAAGCCATTAAAAGAAATTATTAATCGCAAACGAATCAGCAGTGATGCTGCAATAGAGCTTGCCGAAACAATTGAGCAAATTGATTCTTCCGTTACGACCAGCGCATATAGAATCAGAGCGATCAAGCAAGCAGAATTGATGAACGAACTAAAAGGCGCGCAGGCCGAAGCGGGTTGGGGCAAATACCTGCGCGCCGCCGACATTTTCTTCCGCGTGCTGGAACGCGGGGACGCGCGCCTGCGCCACCTCGCGGATCTGGCGCGCGTGCGATTCGGAGTCAAGACCGGCGCGAACGAATTCTTTTATGTGAAAGGCGAAGAGGCCGAACAAAAGAGAAATGGCAGGCTTCTGACATTGAGCAATATAGCTTCGGTACGGCGCGGGCTTACGACCGGCGCGAATGATTTCTTTTATCTCAACCGCATTAAAGAACGCGCATCGGACATAACTATCGTAAAAAGCGCCACGGGCACCGAGCACGCAATCGAATCAAAGTACCTGTCGCCTGTAGTTTTCTCGCTGAAAGAAATTCCATGCATTTTGTTTGAGCGCGACAAAACCGGAAAGCTTTTTTTTAACTGCCCGGTTGCGCGAAAAGACCTCGCAGACACAAGCGCGCTCGATTACATTTTGAGCGGCGAGCGCGCTGGCTACAACCGACGACCTACCTGCTCTGCGCGTGCAGAGTGGTACTGGGTTGCGCGAGGAATGAGACCTGCGCCGTTGATCTTTCCATCAAAGATAGGCGAGCGATGGCTTGTGGCTTTGAATCGCGCTCGCGTGTTTGAAGACAAAAAGCTCTATGGCATCTTCCCTCGACCGCGAGTTCCAAAGCTTGTGCTCGCGGCGTTGCTTAATTCGACATGGGCACGTTATTACACCGAAGTAACTTGCCGTCAGATGACAGGCGCGCAGGCTATCGCCGACATAGACGTAGCGGTTGCTGAGCGAATAATGATTCCCGACCCGTGTCAGTTATCGGCTACGATGAAAAGAAAGATTGAATCCGCCATCAAGGCCATCGCGCGCAGACCTGTTCTTTCAATCTTTGAAGAAGTGAAACGCGCCGACCGGCGATGGCTCGACGAACTGACGCTCACAGCAATCGGATTCACTGATAAAGCGGAGCGCAAGAACGCGCTGGATCAGTTGTATCAAGCGATGACGAAACTTGTGCGCGCGCGAATTGATAAAAAATAGTGACAAGCCACAAGCTGTAATGAGCAATGCGCGCCAGTCTTTCACTTGTAACTTCGAGTTGTATCGCTTTAGAATCGCTTCGGGAGATTGATTGATGACTGAGAAAAGCGCTTTCAATCGCGTCGTGATAATCGTGCTCGACAGCGTCGGCATAGGCGAGATGCCCGACGCGGCTGATTACGGCGACGTTGGCGCAGACACGCTGGGCCACACGCTCTCGTCGCGCCGCGTCGAGATTCCAAATCTTCGCGCGATGGGACTTGCCAACATCAGACCTCTTCCGGTCGAGCCTGTCGAACGACCCGCAGGCATATTCGGTCGCGCGGCTACCAGTTCGCACGGCAAGGATACGACGACAGGCCATTGGGAAATGAGCGGCATCATCACCGCTCGACCTTTTCCGACATATCCACAGGGTTTTCCACCGAGGGTAATCGAACCGTTTGAGCGCGCAATCGGGCGCAAGGTTCTGGGCAATAAACCCGCATCGGGCACTGAGATTATCAAAGAACTTGGCGAAGAGCATGTGCGAACGGGCCGCCCGATTGTTTACACATCAGCCGACAGCGTTTTTCAAATCGCCACGCACGAACAGATCGTGCCGCTTGAACAACTTTACGAGTGGTGCCGCATCGCGCGCGAATTGCTGATAGGCGAAGACGAAGTAGGCCGCGTTATCGCTCGGCCATTCGTAGGCGAGCCGGGCAACTTTCGCCGCACCGAAGCGCGACAGGATTATGCGATTGATCCGCCGGAAGAGACGCTGCTCGATTACGTGAAATCAGCAGGGCTTGCCGTAACAGCGGTCGGCAAAATCGGCTCGATATTCTGCCATCGCGGCACGACCGAAGAATTGAAAGCCGGTAACAACAATGCCAGCGTAGACCAGACGCTGAACGCGCTTCGAGCCACGCCGCGTGGGCTGATATTTACGAACCTGGTTGACTTCGATATGCTTTATGGCCATCGCAATGATGTTGAAGGTTACGCCCGCGCGCTTGAAGCGTTCGATGCGCGGCTGCCTGAAATTCAACAAGCTATGAACGATGATGATTTGATGATAATCACGGCGGATCACGGTTGCGACCCCGGCGATATTTCTACGGATCACACGCGCGAATATGTGCCGGTGCTTGCGTGGGGGCGACGCGCGCGGGCAGGAGTTGATCTCGGCATTCGCTTGTCGCTTGCCGACATCGGGCAGACCGTAGCGGAAAACTTCGGCATCGAGTTACAGGCTGGGCGCAGTTTTCTTCGAGAGATTGCATAACGCGAATAATCAGAGCTAAATTCTGCAAAGGAGAAATTATATGAAAGAGCAATTGGTATCGCTATTAGTGTCGAAGGTAGGACTGGATGAGGAGAAAGCCAATCAAGCGGTTGACACCGTTTTGAATTTCTTCAAAGAGCATCCTGATCAGGTCTCTTCGTTGTTAGGCAAACTGCCGGGTGGTCTTGGCGACAAGCTCGGTGGGTTGTTGGGATAGTGAAAGATCAATAGCCAGCGCATGCTTGCCGGTGCGCTGGCTTATCAACTGACTGCTGGCAACTCTGTTATGAAGCTGCGAGTAAATTTAACAGCTTTGATTTTCTGCCTCGCTTTGGCGAGCAACGCGAGTTTTTCTCGCGCTGCATCATTCGATGATCAGAAGAAGGATGATGTAGCGCAGCAATTGGAACGATTGAAAAGCCAGTCGCCTGCTGACCGACGCGACGCCATAGACAAGCTCGCCGACATGGAAGATGCGCGCGCGGTCGAGCCAATCATCAGTCTGCTCAAAGATACGGATTCAGAGGTGCGCGCTACGGCTGCCAATGCGCTCGGCATGTTGGGTGATAAGCGCGCAGTCGAGCCGCTAATCGCGTTGTTGAAAGATGAAGTGGCTTTTGTTCGCAGCGCGGCGGCTCGCGTGCTTGGTCAGTTAAATGATGCGCGCGCGGTCGAGCCTCTCATCTCTTCTCTGAAAGATTCAAACTCAAGCGTGTGCTCGGCTGCTGCGATGGGACTTGGCTCGCTCAAAGATGCGCGAGCTTTGCCAGCGTTGATGCCGTTGATTAGAGAGCAATCTCCAGACATACGAGCCGCCGCCGCCGCCGCGCTCGGCGACCTCCGCGACAAGCACGCAGTCGAAGCGCTTATTCAGTTGTTGAAGGATGAATCTACGACTGTGAAGTTATCATCCGCGCTCGCGCTGGCAGACATCGGCGACAAACGCGCCGTTGGCCCGCTCAACGAAGCTGTGGCGAATGAAAAGGACGAGGAGATTCGATCACAGATGAAAGAGGCGCTCCATCGCTTGATGGCAGCGCCGGATTAGTAAAGGTATCTGGCCTACTCGTCGTGGGTATTGCGTTTACGCAAGCTCTTGCGAGCGCGGCGGCGCGCGACTTGAGACTTGAGGCGACGACGCTCACCCGGTTTTAAATAGAATGCGTGCTTTTTTGTATCGGTGATTATGCCTTCGCGGGCGACCTGTCGTTTGAAGCGTCGTATTGCGCTTTCGATGCTTTCGTTATCGTGAACCTGTACTCTAGCCACTCAAAACCTCCATTAGCTTTCCAACCGTCATAGGAAACGATTTTGTCACGTCTCCAAGCTGATTAGCTTACACAACCCGCTCGCCGACTGTCAACGCTATAAGAAAGAAGGACAATGCCTCTGTAGGGGCAGGGCTTGTCCCTG
>DATEKX010000352.1:0-2479 GCA_035277165.1 Blastocatellia bacterium
GAGCGAAGAAGATGCTCAACAGGCGCAGCTTCCTGTGACGTTGTTGATAGTCGTGCCGATGATGATCTTTGGAATGGTGTTGGCTAATCCGAACAGCACATCATCAATCGCGCTCTCGATGGTTCCGTTTTTCGCGCCGACGCTGATGATGATGCGCATCGCCATAATCAACCCGCCTGTGTGGCAGATCATTTTATCAATGGGGATAATGGTGATAACCATAGTGGGTTGCGTGTGGGTGGCTGCAAAAATCTATCGCGTAGGCATTTTAATGTACGGCAAACGACCGAGCATAGCCGAGCTTGGCCGCTGGCTGCGCTACAGCTAAGACAGCCACGAATTGCACGAATTGATACGAATCATTCGCGACTATTCGTATCAATTCGTGCAATTCGTGGCTAACTAGTGAATCCGCTTAGTTCGCCTGCGCATGTAATCCATCAGGATGTACTGGCCGAGCGTCATCGTTGTGGTGAAGTAAGCTTTGCCCTGACATATCTCTGTTATTTTCTTGACGAAATCAACCAGATAGTAATCGTCGGCCAGCATGAAGGTGTTGATCATTATATTGCTGCGACGGCACAGCGCCACTTCTTTGAAAGTCTCTTGCAGTATGCGCGGGTCAAGCCCCATCGGGTTTTTGTATATCCGCCCGTCTTCCAGAGTCATCGCCGATGGTTTGCCGTCCGTGATCATTATGATCTGACGCATGTCTTTGCGCTGCGACATCAGTATGCGACGCGCCAGCTTCAACCCTTCGCGCGTATTCGTATGGTAAGGCCCGACCTGTGCTCGCGCCACTTCCGCAAGCGGTATCTCTTCGGCTGAATCGTGAAACAAGACTACGCGCAAACTGTCGCCCGGATACTGAGTCCTGATCAGATGTGTGAGCGCGAGCGCGACCCGCTTGGCAGGCGTGAAGCGGTCTTCTCCGTAAAGTATCATCGAGTGAGAACAATCCAACATCAGCACAGTCGCGCACGAACTTTGATACTCGGTCTGATGCACCATCAAATCTGAGTATTCCAGATTGAGTGGCGTGCCCAACCCTTCGCGCTGAATCGCAGACTTCAGCGTCGCATTCACATCGAGATTTAAGGTGTCGCCGAACTCGTACCTTCTCGAAACTTCGCTCGCTTCAACGCCCGTCGAAAGGTGATTCGTATCGTGACGACCGAAGGACGATTTGCCGAGCGAGGCTACTAATTCCTTGAGCGCCTTGAATCCCAAAAAATCCAGTCCCTTGTCCGTTATCTCGAACTTCACGCTTTTTTCGACAGGTTTCCCGGTCTTGCCGCCTTGACGGGTGAAGTTTGACTGCTGCTCGGAATCATTCTGGCTTTCGCTCACACGGATGTAGCCTTCTGCGATCAGCCGCTCGATCAACCGATCAAGCAACTCGGCCATCGCATCCATGTTCAAATCGCCCTGCTCGTTTGAGAGCGCCTCAAGCTCTTCGTCCGTTAATAACCCTTCCATCAGCGCGCGCATGATCGCATCGCGCAACGCATCCAGCGATTGATCTGTGTCATTCCAGTAACGCGAATATGGATCATCAAATCCGCTTTGCAACAGAAAGTCTGCGAGCCTGTCGAGCAGGTCTTCCAAACTCAACGACTCCCAATCCACTCCGTCCCATTTTGAATACTTGGTGAAAGACATAATTAATTTTGAACGATGAGCGATGAGCAGAAAAATTCATCAGTCATCATTCATCATTTCCTTGGTCTCAGGCTGCCGACGGTGAAACTCTGCAAAGTTTCCCGTGTGGTGTGGCCCGCTTCAGTTATAGGCATATGCGGCGCGGCTGGCCTGGATTCCGAAGCTCCGCCTGATTCGCTATGCTCTTCGATTGCGAGCACATCGCCTGTCGTGAAGAGATATGTCCGCAGATACTCGTCGAATTTCGGGTCACGGCGGCGAATCCATTCCAACACCATAGCCGCGTGCTCTTTCTCTTCGTCGCGGTTGTGTTCGAGCGTCCGGCGCAGATCATCGTCGTCCGTGACATCCATTCGTTGTCCATACCAGTCTATCGCTTCAAGCTCTTCCATCAGCGAATGTATCGCGCGAGACATGTCGCGAGTCTCTGGTTTCAATAGCTCATAAGGTGCGTGCCAGGCAATACCCATGCTTTCGAGTTCCTTTCTTTATAAACGACTAGTTTATTTTTCTCGACCTGCTGAAACTTTCGTATCCGTATTCGCGAGGCTCAGGCTTTGCAGCCGAATAACCGCGCTCTTCGTTGCGACTGATCTTCTTCTGCGCGTGCAAGCCTTCCAGTATCAACTCGCACGCGGCAACAAGAACTCCCGGTTGCGATTTGTCGGCCAGCCCCGACTCAATGGCGGCATCAATCAGCCCGCTCACGCGGCGAAAGCTTTTAAGGCAAAGCTCTGCGCTGTCCGTGCCGCTTATGCGAAGCGCGCCGCCATCATCGAACCATCGGATTACGCTTGAACAATCTATGTGGCCGAAA
>DATEKX010000353.1:0-4244 GCA_035277165.1 Blastocatellia bacterium
CGGCGCAACCATTTTTTCACTGCTTCCACGATAATGTGCTGTTCCTTCTCGTCTTTCTCTGGTAAACCAAGCTCTGCCGCGAGGCTCGCATAATCGTTCACCAGCGTTGCAGGGTCTTCCGAGCGTATCCACCATACAAAGTCATAATCTGTGCCGTGACGGTACGCATACTCGACAGCGAGTTGCGTTTTGCCGACACCGCCGAGTCCGGAAATCGCTCGCGGCTGCACGAGCGCCGCTGTCTCGCCTGCATTCAATGAGGCGCGCAGTTCTTTGAGTTCTTCTTCGCGCCCTGTGAAGTTCCGATTGCGAATATGAGGGATGTTCCATATATCGGGCATCGCATCGGGAAAGCGCGGCTCATTCGCAATCGTGCGTGAAGAACCAGGAAAGTTCGGCTCTTTATCCGGCTTTTTGCGACCGCGCTTCACGCCGTTAAGCAAAACTTGCTTTGCCCTTACTTTATCAAGATTGAACAAATCAATATAAGCAATCTGTGAAAGCGACCCTTCAAGTTCGCATTCGCGCACTCGCACGGGCAACAGTTTCCCTTCTTTACCTGTAGGGTCTTGAGCAAATGCAGCCGCCCATTCAGGCGCAGTGAATGATGACGCGATATAATCGGATGATAGCACGGCTATTGAGCGTTCGGCTTCGGCGGATCCGCGGTGCATTTCAAGCACGAAATTTGAGCCAGGACGAAAATCCCACGCCTGCAAGATGACTGTGTAGCCAGACTCTTCCAATTGCCATGATATCCATTCAGCCCACGCTCGATCCGCTTTGTTGTAACTGATAAAGAAATCTTTCATCGAACCTTCCACGTTTAAGACATTACGCTGATCTGGTTTGCTACGGTAACACAAACCGCTCAGTGCAATAAAGAGAAAGCCTGTTTACCGAAGAGGCGCAGAGAAGTGCAGAGGATGCGCAAAAATAGAACTCTCTGCGCCTCTGCAGTGAATCAACTTATAACTGTCACGTCTTACTTGTGAAGGCTTACGCGCCGCCTCGTTGTTTCAGCAGGGCGACTATCTCTTTGTGACTCTTCTCTTCCGCATAACGAACGGCGGACTTGCCGCCTACGTCTTTTACTTTGGGGTCGGCCCCTGCGTCTAGCAGTATCTTGATTATCTCTAATTGCCCAGTCAGCGCAGCAGACATCAGCACGGTGTAGTTGCCAGTTGACTTCGCATTCACGTTAGCGCCTTTGGCTATCAACATCTGAACCATCTCTTTGTTGCCCATCCCTGCTGCGTTCATCAACGGCGTTACACCATCGGCGGTCGCGGCATCAACTGGAACATTACTGTCGAGAAGCTGTTTGACCTCTTCCGCTTTGCCGCTCTTGACCGCGCTCATCAACGGCGTGTCGGCTGGCGCTTGATCGGTCGAAGTAGCTGGCGGCGGCGCGGCAGCCGATTGATTGGCGTTCTGATTCGTCTGCGCAGGTTTTGAACAAGCGGCAACCAGAATGATCGCCGGGATTAAGAGTAGTAACTTGCGTGGCATATTTGGTTTTCTCCAGAGTCAATTAGAATTCCGAATGATAAGTGAAAAGAAGCAATCTTTCAAAACAGGTTCGTGCAAATCATTGGCAAGCGTTATAATAACCGACCGCGCGGTCGGTGTTGCAGCGCGATATTTTCGGCCAATCAGAATTATTCTAAGGAGAAAACATGGACTTAAATCTTACGCCACAGGAACAGCAATTCCGCGACGAGTTCCGCGCGTGGCTCGAATCCAACATTCCCGCAGACTGGCAAGCCTACGAGTCCCGCGATGAAGAGAGTTCGCGCGAGCGATTCGAGTTTCTGCGCGCGTGGCAAAAGAAGATGTTTGAAGCTGGATGGGTCGGCATCCACTGGCCTAAAGAATACGGCGGGCGCGGCGTGACGCTCATCGAGCAGGCAGTCTTCATCGAAGAGATGGCACGCGCGCAAGCGCCGCCTCTCATAAACGTGCTGGGGCTTTCACTGCTTGGGCCGACGCTTATCAATTACGGCACCGAAGAGCAGAAGAAACGATTCCTTTCCAACATTCTCAGCGCGGACGAAATCTGGTGTCAGGGCTACTCGGAGCCGAACGCCGGAAGCGATCTGGCTGCGCTTCGTTCGGAAGCCGTGCTCGATGGCGATCACTTCATCGTCAACGGGCAGAAGACCTGGACGAGCTTCGGCCACTATGCCGATTTCTGCTTCGCTGTGGTTCGCACAGACCCCGATGCGCCAAAGCATAAGGGGCTGACTTATATGCTGATTGACATGCACAGTCCCGGCGTGAGGCTTCGCCCGCTCAAACAGATGACGGGCGAGTCCGAATTCAACGAAGTCTTCTTTGAAAACGTCAAAGTCCCGGTCGAAAACGTAGTGGGTCGCGTCAACGATGGATGGAATATCGCGATAGCAACTTTGATGTTCGAGCGCGGAACTCTGGGAGCAAGCCTGCAAATAACTTTTAAACGGCAGATCGAGCGATTGATCGAGTTATCTCATAAGCTGACGCGCAACGGGCGACCTGCAAGCGAAGATTCTTTGATCCGCCAGAAGTTGGCGCAGATGTATACGGAGATCGAAATCTTTCGCATGAACCAGATGCGAACGCTCACGCGGATGAGCAAGACCGGAGTGCCCGGCCCCGAAGGCTCGATTCAAAAGATTTTCTGGAGCGAGATGAACCAGCGAATGCAACAGGTGGCGATGGAGATGCTCGGCCCTTACGGACAGCTCACGCGCGAAGGCGATTACGCGGTGGATCATGGTCAATGGGCGCACGCTTATCTGCGCTCGCGCGGCAACACCATCGAAGCAGGCACGTCCGAAATTCAGCGCAACATCATCGGCCACTTCGTGCTCGGCCTTCCCAAGAGCTATTAAAGAACAGGAGACGACATGGAATTTGAATTGAACGAGACACAAAAATTATTTAAGAGTTCTGCCAGAGAATTGTTCGCAGTTGAGTGCTCGCCTCAAGCAGTGCGCGAGATGATCGAAAAAGGCGAGCCGTATTCAGACGGGCTGTGGGGCAAGCTGGTTGAGCAGGGCTGGACCGGATTGATCTTTTCCGAAGAAGACGGCGGACTTGGGCTGGGCTTCGTCGAGATGGCCGTAGCGTTTGAAGAGATGGGCCGCGCGCTCGTACCCGGCGCTTTCCTTTCGTGCGTTCCGCTTGCAGGCACATTGATCCAGCAAGCCGGGTCGGAAGAGCAAAAAGCGAAATACCTGCAGGCGATCTGCGACGGGAAAGCGAAAGCTACGGTCGCGTTGCTCGAAGCTGGCGCAGACTGGAATTTGGATGCACTTAAAATTGCCGGACACGAGATAGGCAACGGCAAACTCAACGGCACGAAGTTGTTTGTCGCGGACGCCGAAGCCGTAGATTACATCATCACCGCCGCGCGCGAGGGAACGGACATAGTGCTTGTGGTCGTAAGCCGCACGGCACCGGGCGTAAGCATCAAGTTCATGCCTTCGATGGATGCGACGCGCAATCTCTACGAAGTAGACTTCAAAGATGTAGAGATTGCGGCAGCAGATGTTCTGGCAAAAGGCGAAGCGGCGCACAGCGCGTTGCAGCACGCGATTGACGTTGCAACGCTCGCGCTTGCGGCTGAGATGGTGGGCGGAATGCAGTGGACGCTCGACGCGACGGTCGAGTATGCAAAGACGCGCAAACAATTCGGAAAACCCATCGGCCAGTTCCAGGCCATTCAACATCATTGCGCGAATATGTTGCTGATGACCGAAAGCGCGCGCTCGGCTGTTTATTACGCAGCGTGGGTGATGGGCAATGACCCGAAACAGGCTCCGCTGGCCGTTTCCATTGCGAAGACCTATGCGAGCGACGCTTACAGAGAAGTCGGCAACTTAGGCATACAGGTGCATGGCGGCATAGGTTTCACCTGGGATGAGAACGTGCAGTTCTACTACAAGCGAGCTAAAGCATCAGAGTTGATGTTTGGCGATGCGACATATCATCGCGAACGCATAGCTCGCATCATCGTAGACCACGCGAGCGAACCCGCAAAAGCCGCAGGCCGCGCTGGCGATTGAGGAACTAAGCAGTAGCCTGTGCTTACGCATGGGCTACTGCCACAAGGAGAACAGGTAATGATAAATCGGAGTTTGCTGGCTCTATCTTTTTTACTGTTGGCCGCAAGTCTTGGTGTTGCTCAAACCAAAACGAAAGAAACCGTTCCTGATATAGCCGGTGATTGGATAGGCACATGGGGCATTTACAATCCG
>DATEKX010000354.1:0-8107 GCA_035277165.1 Blastocatellia bacterium
CAGCGTTACATTGACATCAAGAGTGTTCGCTGCTAGATTTGCTCCGCTCCACGATAGAAATATCCTCCAAATATCGCGCATCTGTGATCTTTTCAGATGTAAACACTCACCCGCTCAACTTTGACTTGAGGAGGTCAAAAATGAAAAGGTTCTTTTACGGAATCCGATTTGCTATTTCGGTTTTGGTCTTGTCTCTTTTGACGGTCAGCCCTTCGCTTTTTGCCGATAATGGGCCAAACCATCGCGTGCGCAACCTCCATTTTGGAGTGTCAGGCGGCAATGTCAAAGACGCAAGCCGCCGCTTCTGCTGTAGCGGAACGCTCGGCGCTCTCGTCCAGGATACGCAAGGAGTCCAATACATTTTGAGCAACAACCATGTCCTCGGCCTTGCGGGCGCTGCAACAGTCGGCGACGACGTTTCGCAGCCGGGTCTGATTGACAATAACTGCGCGGTCTCGACTGTCGTTGCTGATTTCACAGTCGCGCCTGCTCTCACCTCTAACGTTGATTGCGCGATTGCGCAATTGCGACCGGGACTGATGGACGGCACAGGTTTTATCGAAGATATAGGAACTATCAGCAGCGTGCCGAGAACGCCGACAGTCGGCCTCTCGGTCACGAAGAGTGGTCGCACTACGGGTAACACAACGGGCACCATCAGCTCGACTACGACAACGGTCAGCGTCAAGTATTCAAAGAGTTGCGGGTCCAATAACGGCCCCACCTTTACGTTCACCAATCAGGTAGTCATCAACAGCAGCACGTTCAGCGCAGGCGGCGATTCCGGCTCGCTGATCGTTTCCAACACCAGTTGCCATCAGCCGGTCGCGCTGCTGTTTGCGGGCAGCAGCACTTCGACTATTGGAAATCCCATCAGCCTGGTGCTCACTCGGCTCAGCGCATCGCTCGGCAGGACTGTGAGCTTTGTCGGCAGCACCTGCACATCGACGGCGTCGCTGGCATCCGCCGGTCAAGAACCTTCTGATGCGTCTGTCGAATTCGCGACAGCGGTCATGAGAGAGCGCGAAAAAAATCTGATGTCGCGAGCAGGCGTAATAGGCGTGGGCATTGGCGCGTCTGATGACAACGCGAGCGAAGCCGTAATCGTGGTATATGTTGACGTGACTGCGAAAGCCACCGGGAAGGTTCCCAAGAGCATCAACGGCGTAAAAGTGAAGAAGGTCTTCACCGAACCGTTCGTCGCTTACTAAGCATTACTCGCTCAATCATCGCGCGTAATCAAGGCACAACAAAAGGCCAGTCGCTTAAGGCTCTGGCCTTCTTGTTTTTTATTCAATCAGCCGTTGCTTCGGCTAGTTCCTGCGCGCCTACTGAAAAATAAGTCGCGTCCGGGTGATGAAAGACTAGAGCCGATACAGACGCTTCAGGCTCCATCATGAAGCCTTCGGTCAACTCGACGCCTATCTCTTCAGGTCTCAGCAATCGGAACAATCCCGCCTGCTGCTCAAGGTCGGGGCAAGCTGGATAGCCGAACGAATACCGCTTGCCTCGATAGCGAGCCTGAAACACCGCTTGCCTCTTCAAATCATCCGCATCAGCAAATCCCCACATCGCGCGCAATCGCGAATGAATCCATTCAGCCGCAGCTTCCGCAGTCTCAATCGCCAATGCCTGTAGCGCATAAGACCTGAGGTATTCGCCTTTCTGCTTTGCCTCTTCGGCAACCTCGCGTATCCCTTCACCTGCAGTCGTCACAAACAGAGCTATGTGATCGCGTTTCGTTATTCGCCCTTGCTCGTCGCGCTCAGGCGGAAGCACGAGGTCGCTCAAAGCAATGCCGTCGGGTTTTCGCTGGCGCGGGAACTGGAAAGATTCAACCGGCACACTTGAGCCGCGACCCGCATACAAGCGCATGATGTTGCCATCAGATTCGGCTTCGAAGAACTGCCACAAAACTCGCACGCGCATCGCGCCCTGTCGGCACTCTTCTTTCACTCGTTCGATTTTCTCTTCAAGCTCGACTGCTTTACGGTCGCCCGCCGCGATCAAATCGTTGAACCGGCCACGCAAACCCATGTGCCGACCGTAAAGCATCTGCGGGTTGATATAACTCCATATCTCGTCGAGGTCGCTCGCTTCAAGCGAGTGGCGGTCTATATCAGGCACAGGCGGAATCTCTACGGCGAGAGAAATCCGCGAACTGCGCTGTTCGGTTTCGTCAGAGACTACAGGCGGCGCGGGCGATTTATCGCTGAAATCTTTTTCAAACAATTCGGCTTCAAGCCGCGCGCGCGCGTCAGGGTCCATGATGCGGTTGAGAATGTCCAGCCCGTTCATCGCATCGTTAGCGTAAATGACAGTGCCCGTGTAAGCAGGCGCTATCTTTGTTCGCGTGAAGCGATTCGACAGCGCTGCGCCGCCAACAAGCATCGGCAGATCAATGCCTGCGTCTTTCAAATCTTCAGCCGTCAGAACCATCTGCTGTGCCGATTTCACCAGCAACCCCGACAACCCGATTGCATCGGGGCGATGTTCGCGCACGGCTTGAATCAACACGTCGGGCGGGACTTTGATGCCGAGGTTGATTACCTGATAGCCGTTGTTCGACATGATTATGTCAACAAGATTCTTGCCGATGTCGTGAACGTCGCCTTTGACGGTCGCCAGTATGATTCGCCCGCGCATCGAATCTTCGCTTTTTTCCATGAACTGTTCGAGGTGCGAAACCGCAGCCTTCATCGCTTCCGCCGATTGAAGCACTTCGGCGACGATCAATTCGTTGTTGTTAAACAACCGTCCGACCTCGCTCATTCCGCTCATCAGCGGGCCGTTGATGATGTCGAGCGGCGCGGATTCAGTCAGCTTCAAATTCAAATCATCAATCAAACCCTCTTTGGTTCCTTCGATGATGTAATTCGCCAATCGTTCATCGAGCGGCAGATCGCTCATCTTCTTTTTATTGCGCGAAGTAGCAGAACGGAAATGCGCCGCAAACGCGGCTATCGGGTCCGCGCCGCGATTCCACAACAAATCTTCCGCCAGCCGCCGCTCGTCTTCGGGAATCGAAGCGTAGCGTTCGAGCTTTTCCGAATTTACTATCGCAAGATCAAGCCCCGCCTTCGTGCAGTGATAAAGGAAGACCGAGTTCAGCACTTCCCTTCCCGCATCGGGCAATCCGAAAGAGACGTTGCTAATGCCGAGCACTGTCTTGACGTAAGGAATCTCTTGCTTGATGAGCCGCACGCCTTCGATAGTCTCTACGGCGCTGCCGACATAGTTTTGATCGCCGGTCGCGCACGGAAAAACGAGCGGGTCAATGATAATGTCTTCGACGCGGATGCCGTAATCTTCCGTAAGCAATTTCACAGAGCGACGAGCTATCTCAAGCTTGCGCTCGCGCGTGATGGCTTGCGCCTGTTCTTTGTCTTCGTCGATGCAGCCGACGACAAGAGCGCAGCCGTATTTGCGCGCAATCGGCGTGACCAGCTCGAATTTCTCAAGCCCGTCTTCGAGATTGATCGAATTGATGATTGATTTGCCCTGGCAGTAAGTCAAAGCGCGCTCGATTGCGACAGGGTCGGTCGTATCAACCATTATCGGCGATTTGACAACGCGGATGAGCTTCTCATAGAAACGATCTGCGTCATAAAGCTCGTCGCGGTCTGCGTTCTGCAAATTGACATCGCAGATTTGCGCTCCGCCTTTGACTTGCTGGCGCGCAATCTCTGCGGCCTCTTCGTATTTCTCTTCGGTGATCAAGCGTTTGAATTTGCGCGAGCCTACTTCGTTGGTGCGCTCGCCGACGATGAGCGGGCGCTGGTCGTCGCTCGCTTCAACGAAATCAATTCCCGAAAAGAGCGTGCGATGATGTTTGACCGGCGTGCGCGGGCGTTTGCCTTCGACCATCTGCGCAAGCTGGCGGATATGAGCAGCGGTCGTGCCGCAGCATCCGCCGACGAAATTTATCCAGCCGTGATCCACGAATCGCTCAAGCACGTTGGCGAGATTCTCAGGCGTTTCAAAGTAACATCCGGTGTCCGGGTCAGGCAGTCCCGCATTCGGTATGCAGGAAACGCGAGTCTCGGCCAGCGCGGCAACTGATCGAATATGATCAGTCATAAACTCAGGCCCGGTCGCGCAGTTGAGACCTATCGAAAACAGGTCGGCGTGCATTAATGATGTGACAAATGCTTCGGCGGACTGGCCCGCCAGCATCGTGCGCCCTACCTGCTCAATCGTGCCCGACACCATCACGGGAACTTTGAAACCGATTTCATCAAAGAGCCGATTGATGCCTATCAACGCGGCCTTAACATTGCGCGTGTCCTGCTGCGTTTCAACAAGCAAAACGTCCGCGCCGCCTGCGACGAGTCCTGCCGCCTGACCGTAGAACGATTCGATAAGCCCATCGAACGTTATGCCGCCCGTGACCGAGATGGCTTTCGTAGTCGGCCCCATTGAACCTGCGACAAAGCGCGGGCGATTCGAGGTCGAGTATTCTGCTGCTGCCTGACGAGCGAGCCGCGCCGCCGTCTCATTGATCAGATGAACGTGGTCTTGTAGTTCATACTCTGCGAGGACAATCGAAGTGCCGCCGAAAGTGTTCGTTTCGATTATGTCCGCGCCCGCTTCGAGATAGCCGCGATGAATGTCTAACACGACATCGGGGCGCGTGATGACCAGATTTTCGTTGCAGCCTTCGAGGTGCGGCCCGCCGAAATCGTCTGCCGTGAGGTCGTGCGCCTGAATAGCCGTGCCGGTCGCGCCATCGAGCACGAGTATTCGTTCGGCCAATAATTCTTCAAGCAATCGTATACGTTCCATAAATAGTTACCACTGATTACTGCTGAGGCGGTTTGTCTTCCGCTGCTTTCTTGGCATC
Organism: Blastocatellia bacterium; assembly: GCA_035277165.1. Lineage (GTDB taxonomy): Bacteria > Acidobacteriota > Blastocatellia > UBA7656 > UBA7656 > DATEKX01. Next base: position 4,844 of record DATEKX010000354.1, read on the forward strand.
CGAGGACTTCTCTTCTTTGCTCGCGGGAGTGCCGAGCAGTTGGCGAATATCCGTCTTGCGCTCGCGCGCTACAGTCGTCATCGTCGTGTAGATCGAATCGAACGCGTTCAGCGTGAGCGGCTGCGCGCTGCTGACCAGATACTTGTATCCGATGTCATCATCGCCATCTACAAAGAAGCTGCCGATTGTTATCGCATCGTTAGTCGTGAGCAGATATTTGTAGACCTCTTCACGCTCAGTCGCAGTCTTGACGCTGCCAAAATTGTAGATGTAAAAACCGACCAGATTCTTGCGCCGGTCATTGACTATCACGACAGTGGTTTTGCCGCCTTTCAAATCGGGATGATTCGATACAACCATGTCAGGCGTGCTTTTTGACGAGTCAATGGTCGCGCCAAGATGCTGCAAATACTGTTTGATCTTATCCGCAAACGTAAGCTTGGGCGCTGGCTTCACTACTTTCGGCGGCTGCGTCTGTGGTTGTTCAATCTGTTGGGCAAATGCATGAGTTGCGACAATCGCCAGCAAGATGAGGGTTGCGACAATTATTTTTTTCATAAGCATTCACTCCCTGTCGTCGGCTTAGTAAGAGCCGACTGCCTGTGTTACTTCTGCTCATCTTTTCGCATGTAATCTTCGAGTATCGGCGTATAGTCGTCGCTTATGCGAAAAATTTCCGTCAAGGCTACGCGGAACGATTCAAAGCCCACGCCATTTTCGGTTGTGAACGTGAATCGAACGCCGATGTCTCCCTGATCGTCTACAAAGAATGTTGAGAACGAACGGTGATTGGCTTCAAGCAATCGCTGCAACGTCTTCTCGCGATCAGTCGCGCGCGCGAGGCTGAAGTATCGCCCTTTCGATTTCGGATAAGCAGTCAGCACGAGCGACTGATCCTGTCGAATCTCCACGTAAAGATCAATGCGGTCGGCGTTCCGGTTTTCAGAACGCGGCACGACCAATGTGTTTGCGCTCTTGGGATGAGGCACGTGCTGCAAACTCATCTTCTCTAAATATCCTTTGAGCACCTGCGCAGTTATGCCGCGCTGTTGAACATAGACCGGCGCGAGCGCAATCACTGCGCCTGCCAGTATTGGGATAGCAATTCGTTTCTTCATTAAAAACAGCTCCGCGTTAGCTCCTTGCAATTACGCTCAGTGAGTGTAATCGCCTGATAGTCAAACATTCAACGCTAACACCGCGATTCACGGAAGTCTAGTTAGTCTAAGGCGCTGAAAACATCCATCGCATATTGCACCCTGCCGAACGGAGCTGAGACCTGCACGCCCTGCACAACATCGCGCACGGCGATGAGTGTTTCGCGCGCAATAGCCAGCCCTTCTTCGCGCGCTGCTTCTTTGTCTGTTATGTGCTCCATGCGTTTCAGCACCGATTGAGGCACGACTACGCCGGGCACTTCGTTGGCTAGAAACTCGGCGTTGCGATAACTCACCAGCGGCCAGATGCCCGCTATCACAGGGATGCGGCAATGCTCTATGCGCTTCAGAAAATTCCTCAGTTGATCTACATCAAAAGTTGGTTGCGTGATGGCGAATTCTGCGCCCGCCTCCACCTTCCATTCAAACCGTCGCAACTCGTAATCGAGATCAACAGCGCACGGGTTCACACCTACGCCTATGTAAAACGACGTAGGCGTGCCGATGGGGTTTCCGCCGATGTCCAGCCCATGATTGAGCCGGTTGACCATGTTCACCAGTCCTATTGAATCGATGTCAAAGACGGCGGTCGCTTCCGGGTAAGGCCCCATCTTCGGCGGGTCGCCCGTGATGATTAAAAAATTCCTCAGACCAAGCCCGCCCGCGCCCAACAGGTCGCTCGTCATTCCGAGCAGGTTTCTATCGCGGCAGCAGTAATGCACGACCGTTTCGATGCCGACTTGCTGCTCGATCAAGGTCGAAACAGCAAGCGCCCCCATTCGAGACTGAGCGCGCGGGCCATCGGGCACGTTTACAGCATCAACGCCGCCTTCTTTGAGCAGCCTGACGCTTTCAAGCATCTTCGACGCATCGCATCCTTTGGGCGGAACTATCTCAACGGAAGTGACGAATTCGCCTGCGCAGATTTTTGCAGCAAAGCGCGACTTTTCTGCGCGCGGCGTGATTTCGATGTCGAGCGTTTTTGTTTCTTCAACGAAGATACTGGCAGACGTGCGGCCCGGCGACAGCGCGGCCACAGCGTTTGCGATTTCTTTGATGTGCTTTGGCGTAGTGCCGCAGCATCCGCCGACAAACTTCGCGCCCGCTTGAATCAGCCTCTTTGCATATTTGGCCATGTAATCGGGCGAAGCCATGTAAAACAATCGCCCGTCAACATGGCGCGGCAGCCCGCTGTTGGGTTGAGTTGAGAGCTTGCGCTTTGTGACAAGGCGCATCTTCTCTATTGCTTCGAGCATCGTGTGCGGGCCGACAGAACAATTCAAGCCGATACAATCGGCTCCCCACTCGTCCAATCGCTTTGTAAAAATTTCAGGCGAGGTGCCGTAGCTTGTGTTGCCGTCGTTTTGAATCGTCACCTGCGCGACGACCGGGAGATCACAAACAGAGCGCACGGCTATAATGGCTTGATGAATTTCGGCTATGTCGGAAAAAGTTTCCAGCACAAACAGATCAACGCCGCCTTCGAGCAGAGCTTCGACTTGTTCGCGAAAAATTTCACGCGCTTCTTCGATGGAAGTTGGTCCGTAAGGCTCTATGCGAATGCCGAGCGGGCCGATGGCTCCTGCGACGAAAGCGCGGTCACCGGCTGCTTCACGCGCGAGATGCGCGCCTGTGGCGTTGATCTCGCGAATCTTGTCTTCCAGACCGTAGCCCGCCAGCTTCACTCGGTTCGCGCCATAGGTGTTCGTTTCGATTATGTCGGCTCCGGCTTTGATGTATTCGCGCTGCACGCCAAGCACAAGGTCTGCGTTTGTAAGATTCAACTCATCGTAGCAGCGATTGATGTAGACGCCGCGCGAATAAAGCACAGTTCCCATCGCGCCATCGAAGACATAAACTCGATCATCGGTTACTGCGTTGCGAAAATCTTTCATATCAAAAACCAAAAGCCCTACGCTAAACTGGCGCAGGGCTGAATCCGGGCTGTTTAGCAGTTTTTTACGTGGAGCAATTCGACCTTTTAAATCGCCACGTTAAGTTGTCAATGAGGCAAGGATACACTCCCACCTATCGCCAAGTCAATTCTTTACTATTCATAAGCACGGCTGTAACAAAGTCGGTTGACAGGCAAGGTAGGGGCAGGGCT
>DATEKX010000355.1:0-2535 GCA_035277165.1 Blastocatellia bacterium
CGGCGCGCGACGAAATCATGGCGCGCATCGCTGGATTTACAGAAGACATGACAAACGCGATGCGTTATCGCCTGCTCGAACTGCGCAATCACGCATCCGAGCTTGAATCGAGCCGCGCGTTCGCCGAAGTCGAGATGCGAATTCACAGCGCAGCGCAGCGGTTCGATGAAACAGTCTATAGAGCGCAGTCGGCATTTCAACAAGCGATCAAAACTAAACGTGAACAACAAACCTCGGCAATGTCGAGGCTTCAGGGCGCGGACATAAGGCGCGCGATGATTAAACGGCGCGGGGAGCTTGGCGTGCTTCGTGCGAGATTGAAAGCCGGAACACGCGCGGAGCTTGATCGAAGCGGAGAACGATTTTCAGTCGCCGTCGGCAAGCTCGATTCGCTGTCGCCTCTCGCGGTTCTTGCGCGCGGGTACGCAATCGCTTTTGACCAGAACGGGCAAATAATCAAACGCGCAGATGACGTGAGCCAAGGCGAGCGCGTGCGAATCCGCGTTGCTGACGGCGAAATGGACTGCACGAAGAATTAGTTTTAGAAGTTGTTTGAGAAGCTCCATAGGAGCGACCTGTCTATAGTTAGAGCAGGTTGAATATTTACAGTAGCTCCTACGGAGCTACTGAACCTGTCTATGCCACAGATGCTATAGACAGGTCGTCGCTAAAACGGCTTCTCAGAAATTTCATTTTAAAATCAAAGGGAGACGAACAGTTAATGAGCGCACAACAACCGAACGTAACACCGCAGCAAATCATCGAACACCTCTGGGGAGCAAGAGCAACGCAGGTATTAGTCGCAGGCGTTGAACTGGACTTATTCACCCACATTCATAACGGCAAACACACGGCGAAGGAAATCGCGCGTGCAGCGGGGTCTTCGCTGCGCGCGACCGAACGACTGCTCGACGCTCTGGTCGGGCTTAATTACCTGAACAAGAAAAACGGCGGCTACAACCTTGAGCCTGTCGCCGAACATTTCCTTGTAAAAGGCAAAGAGACTTATATGGGCGGGTTCGCTTACGAGACTAAATTCACATGGGCCGGATGGGGACAATTAACCGATATTATCAAGACGGGCCGCCCCATCAGCGCGGTTGACACGGAGGCAGCCGGGCGAGAGTTTTTTCCCAGACTCGCCGAAGCCATCTTTCCGATGAGCTACGGTGCGGCGCGAGCCGCTGTCGCTCAAATACCGGAAAAGACTCGCAAACGAATCAAAACCATTTTAGACGTTGCGGCAGGCAGCGCGGCGTGGTCGCTGCCGTTTGCGCAAACTATCCCGGACGCGCGCGTCACTGTGCTCGATTATGAAGAGGTCACGCCTGTTGCTCGGCGCTTCGCAGAGCGGTTCGGAGTCGCAGACCATTACGATTACATCGAAGGCAATCTTCGCGAAATAGACTTTGGCCGCAATCGTTATGATCTGGTCATCCTCGGTCACATCATTCACTCTGAAGGCGAGAAGTGGGGCAAGAAGCTCATAAAGAAAGCTCATCGCGCATTGACCGATAACGGATTGCTGTTGATAGCCGAGATGATTCCAAACGACACGCGCACAGGGCCTCCGATGCCGCTTCTGTTCGGGTTGAACATGATCGCTCATACGGAAGCAGGCGACGTGTTCACAATGAAGCAATATCGCGAGTGGCTCAAAGATGCGGGCTTCAAAAAAATTACAACGATTGATGTGCCTTCACCCTCACCTCTGATACTTGCAACGAAGTAGAGCGAGGTGATCTTGATGCTTCGAGCAATTGAATTGCAAAAGGCAGCAATCGCGAATGGAATCTTTCTGCTGCTTGTCGTCCTGGGGCTTACCTTTGCGGCGCATGCCGAACGCTTGCCGGTCAAGATCTACACTTCAGCCGACGGACTGGGCAGCAGTTTCATTGACTACCTGATGCGCGATTCGCGCGGGTTCATGTGGTTCTGCACGCGCGACGGGCTTTCGCGTTTTGACGGCTCGCAGTTCATCACTTATCAAATCGGCGACGAAACATCGCCGCCCGGCGTCGAAACTATTTATGAAGCCCGCAATGGTGTTTACTGGATCTGCACAACAGGCGGGCTTTATCGTTTCAATCCCAACGCGCTCTCGACCCCGAAAGTATCAAGAAACGGAAGACCTACACTGAATGCCGAATTCGTCAGCAATTGGCGAGGCAGTCTGTTTGAAGACAGCAAGGGCAACACGTGGTTTATTTCGAGCAATACATGGCTGGTTTCAAATGGATTATATTTGATGGAAGAAAAAGAAGGAGAAATCTCTTTTGCAAAAGTAGAGCTGAATTTACCATCAGAAACTAACAAAGATTACGGCGTCACATCTCTTTATGAAGCTGCGGACGGCAGTTTTTGGATTAACACAACCTTCGGTTTAGTCCGTCGCCTTCCCGACGAGCGCGTGCTTTTTTATCCGTATCAGTCAGCCCTCATAGAGGGTGTGACAGCAATGATACTGGATAAACAAGACCGCGTGTGGTTAAAGCGAGGATTAGACCTTTTTGTTTTTAAACCTGAGCCGATTGA
>DATEKX010000356.1:0-15889 GCA_035277165.1 Blastocatellia bacterium
ATTGACGCAAACCAGATGGAGCGGGCTGCGAAAGCAATCATCAAGTTGCGCGCTCAGGCGCACCCGGGATCAGACATCAATTACTGGACGACGGAAGCGCACACGCCTTTTTATAGCTGGGGACTGCCAGCTTACATAGAGACGACCGCGCTCGCAGTGCAGGCGCTGGCTTCGGCGGCAAGCAAAGAGCAGCAAAACGGAAAAGATTCTGCGGCGAAAAATGATGAGATGATCTCGCGCAGTCTGCTTTTCCTGCTCCGGCAAAAAGACCGCTACGGCGTGTGGCATACAACGCAGACAACTGTAAATGTGCTCGAAGCGCTGACAGCCGTTTTACCGATCTTCGATACAAAGGACGACTCGAAAAAGCGAGACAATGTGGCCGAAATAATAATCAACGAAAAGCTCGAAACAAAAATTGAGATACCGAGGGGCAATCTGGCGAGCAATCCTCTGATGATTGATATTTCATCGTCCATATCAATCGGCAACAACCGCATAGAGGTTCGCCGCGCCGCCGGTTCCGACAAAATTACGGCTCAGATAGTCGCTACGTACTACGTGCCGTGGCCCGCTTTGGCTGACAGGAAGGAAGCGACCGGCGCGTTTAAACTGCGCGTGAGCTACGATAAAACGGACCTGCGAATAGGCGAAGAAGTGACTTGCGATGTTAGCGCCGAGCGCGGCAGTAATAAGGGATACGGGATGATGCTGGCTGAAATAGGATTGCCGCCCGGCGCTGATGTTGATCGCGTCTGGCTTAATAGCGCAATGAGAGCGTCGAATTGGGGGCTCGACCGATACGACGTGTTGCCCGATAGGTTAGTGATCTACTTGTGGCCGCGCACGGGCAAGACGCAATTCCAGTTCAAATTCAAACCGCGTTTCGGAATATATGCCCAGACCGCGCCGTCTGTCATTTATGATTACTATAACCCCGAATCGCGTGTTGTCATCGCGCCGACGAAGTTTTCGGTCTATTAACGAAAGGGAAACGCGCATTCGGCAGTTCCATCTTGACACTCGCACTCTATTCGTTCAGTTTAGTTCCCGGCGTTAAAGACAGAATCAGGAGCGATGAGGCGATGAGTGGCGAATATAAATCAATCAGGCTGGAAAGAAGCGAAGCAGTGGTCGAGGTTGTCCTGGTCGGCCCCGGCAAAGGCAATGCGATGGGGCCGGATTTCTGGCGCGAGATGCCAGAGCTTTTCGCCGCGCTTGATCGCGATGAAGAAGTGCGCGCAATCGTCGTTCGCGGAGACGGCGATCATTTCAGTTACGGTCTCGACCTGCCAGCCATGATGGGCAGCCTCGGTCAGAATTTCAGCGGAGCAAACCTTGCCGCAGAGCGCACGCGCATGCTCGATATGGTAGGCGAAATGCAACTGGCCTTTGACCGCGTGGCGGCGTGTCGCAAACCTGTGATCGCGGCGATCAACGGCTGGTGCATTGGGGGCGGGCTGGATTTTATAGCGGCGTGCGATATAAGGCTCGCGTCCGTGGACGCGCGATTCAGCCTGCGCGAAGTGAAAGTAGCAATTGTCGCAGACCTCGGCAGCCTGCAACGCCTGCCGCGCATCATCGGCGATGGCCTCACGCGTGAGCTTGCCTTCACGGGCAAAGACATCACCGCGACTCGCGCTTTACAGATCAACCTTGTGAGCGAAGTTTTAGAAACTCGCGATGCGATGCTCGAAGCAGCGCGGCGTGTTGCGCGCGAGATAGCCGACAATCCCCCGCTGGTCGTTCAGGGCATCAAGCGCGTGATGAATTACTGCGCTGATAAATCGGTCGCCGATGGATTGGGTTATGTGGCGGCGTGGAATGCGGCGTTCCTGCAATCGAACGATCTGGTCGAGGCGATGACCGCTTTCATGGAGCGTCGCGCCCCGCGATTCAAAGGTCAATAACTGATCACTCTTTTATATCGCCTTCATCTATGTGAATCCGGTGCAGCATTCGATGAAGGATCGGCGAGATCATCACACCCATCACTCCGACAAATACCAGCCCGGATAACAGCGCGTAAACGGAAGCGAATATCTTTGCCCCTGTTGTTTGTAGTTCGCCTACGGGGCCCATACCACCCAGAATCATTGATGCGTTTAACAGGGAATCAACCCAACCGAATCCTGCTATCCAATGATAGCCTGCAATCCCCATAGCTAACGTCACCAGAATAAAGAGCGACGAAATTATGATTGAAAAAGCAAGCCGCTTTATGAAAACGGAAACCGGGGCGAGCTTTTTTTGTTTGTGCGTAAACATATATTCGACTTCTAAGGAGCCACGCTCAATGTCAATGCCAGCGTCGCCCAGCTTGTTACGGCGGCAGAGATGAACAGGCTCTTGCCGTGTGGAAACCCGCTTTCAAAATAACGCTGAAATCCAATAGCGCGAGTCTGCACGAACCACGACCCATCGCCAAGCTGTGTCTTGAGCAGGTACTTCACGCCGCGCTGATATGCCGGATCGTTTGTTGCGAGTATGCCCGCCTGCGCAAGCGCAAACATCGCCTGCCCCGTCGCGTATGCATCGCTTTCCAGCGTCGCCAACTGCGACCACCCTCCGTCCGGGCGTTGTTGGGCGAGCAAGCTCTTTGTGGCCTTCTCCACATCTTGTTTGTTTGCGCGCGACCAGACGAGGCCGAGCAGTTGATACGCTCTTTCCTCGCTCGTTACGGGCGTCGCTTTTACGAGCCATTCGCGAGCGCGAGCCACTCGTTTATTGATCTCGATTGCTCTACCTTTTGGGGCGTACAACTGAATCGCGCGCGCGGTTATCGCAGTTGTGGTGAAGTCGCTGTACTCAATCGGAGGGCGATAGGCGACGGGCTGCCATCGCCCATCGCTCGATTGTTTTCCGAGAAGGTAATGCACCAGCGCGTCCGTGTTCTTGTCGGCAGGGTGTTTGTCGGCGGCAAGCCCCAACAGGGCGTAACTGGCGGTCGTCGCGTCTCCGGGAATGCCTACGCCCTGAAGCAATTTTTCGCGCCCCGCTTCAATCCACGACAGCATCTTCTTTGATTGTTCTCGCGCAATACTATCGTTAACTTTGAAGCCATGCTCGCGCGCCGTGGCCGTGACCATAGCAGGCAGGACGTTGTGATGGCAGGAAGCGCAGCCCGTGTTTTCGATGAAAGATACGCCTACGCTTTGCAGCAAAGGGATGCTCTTGTTTATAGCGCTCTTCACATCAGCGCCATTCTGCGTGTGTGCCCGTTCGGTCATCACCAGAGAAATGGTTAAGGCTATAAACAAAACAGAAATAACACGCATGGTTGTTTCTCCATTAATCGAACTGTCAACATCACTCGACAGCGCCCGCTTCCTTGAGTAGGCTGACGATGGCTGTTTCTCCTCTGCGTTTGGCATACGTCATTGCGGTCGTGCCGTTCCTGGCTTTTGCGTTTACATTCGCGCCACGGGCCAGCAACATCTTTACAACTTCCGCATTGCAGCTTTCAGAGAGCGCAGCCCACATCAAGATCGTATAGCCATCGTTGTTTTGCACGTTCGGGTCAGCGCCTTTTTCGAGCAGCAGCCTTACGCTGTCTGCGCCGTCAAACTCGGTCATCCAGAGCAATACCGAATTGCCGACATTGTCTTTTGCGTTTGGGTCAGCGCCTTTTTCAAGCAGCAGCCTCATGCCCTCGACATTTTTCATGGTCGCGGCAAACATCAGCGCCGTTACACCGTCATTATCTTTTGCGTTCGGGTCAGCGCCTTTTTCAAGCAGCAGCGCAAGGCTTGCAGTGTTGCCGCTGGTTGCTGCTTGTATCAAAGCGGTCGTGCCGTTGATGCCTTTGTCGTTTACATCCGCGCCCTGTTCGAGCAGCGCGCGCGCGACATCTGTCGCTCCGTTGTAGGTTGCCGCTGCCATCAAAGCCGTGCCGCCTGAAGCGGCTTTAGCTTTAGGGTCTGCGCCCTTGCTCAAAAGCAGATTGATTTTCCTGATGTCTGCGACTGCCCACATCAAAGCCGTAGCGCCTGCTTTATTTTTGGCGTTCGGGTCTGCGCCCTTATCGAGCAGCAACTTCAAGCAATCGGCATCAGCGTTGAGCGCCGCCTGCATCAAGACGGTTGTGCCTTCATCATCTCTGGCATTTGCGTCCGCGCCTTTGCTGAGCAAAGCTTTTACCGATAGAGCATCAGAATCTCTGATCGCTTTCATCAAAGTGATGTTTAAAGCTTTGGTCTTTTGCGCGCCGCGCGTGAAATTGGAATTGACGCAAATAAGAGCGACCGCGAGAAACAAAGGAAGTAAGAGTATGCGTGCGCGGGCCATGTCCAATCCTTTCAAAGCCTCGTGTTACGCGTTTATATCAGAGTCGGATTTCCGGCACAACTTGAATAAAAGGACTGTCAGATCATAAAGAGCACGCCTATCACGACAAGCAGTCCGTAAACAACTCGGCTGAACAGATCGGTTGGAATGCGGGTGTTGATTTTCCCGCCTATGTAGATGGCAAGCGCGATGGCCGGAATTGAATAAACGTAAAGCCACAGCACAACAGGAGTCCACAATCCCGCAATTCCATGACTTGCAAGAATCGAAAGCCCTGTGAAGAGAAAATAGAATTGAAGCGTCGCCCGAAAATGTTCCGGCGGCCATCGGCGAAGCAAGCCGTACATTACGATGGGCGGGCCGTTCGTGTTGTAAGCCCCACCGAGCACCCCTGCGACGAAGCCAAAAATATATGCCGAACTTTCATTGCGGATGATTGGAAGCCTGGGCGCAAACAGGCTGTATAGGCCATACAGAATCAGCAGCGCCCCCAGTATTATTTTGACGACCTGCTCTGGCGCGATTTTCAGCAACACAAGCCCGAACGGTATGCCAACGAGCGACAGCAGTATCAATCGCCATGCGGATTTCATATCAACATTGCGCCAGTTGCTCGCCAGGACAATGATTGCGATTGTCGAAGCCGCGAAAGCGACAAGCGGCGTGGCTGTTTGAATGCCTACGGCCATCGCAAGCAACGGCATCGCAATCAACGCATCGCCAAAGCCGATGGCCGAGCGAATCAAAGTCGAAACGAAAAGAATTGCTATCGCCAAAATGACCTGTGTCGTCAGAGTCATATCCAAAATATCACTCAAGAAAAAAGTTATAGCAAAACAGTTTCAATCGTCCGATACTTCATCTTCAGCAAGTGGTTGGCCGTCAATCAGCCGCGCATCGAAAACCCGCGAACGCTATGCGAAACTGCGGTCGCCAGAAGTTTCTGAATGAACACCTCAGCAAAGGCAACTGTGTGGCCCACGAGCCGCCTTTCAAAATTCTGTGGTCGCCGTCAAACCAGATTTCGGAATATTCAGGATATGGATAAGCCGTAAACCCCGGATAACCCGCAAACGTCGTCGCAGTCCATTCCCACACGTTGCCCGTCATATCAATCAAGCCATAAGCGCTCGCGCCTGACTGGTGTGCCGCAACCCCTGTCGTTCCCCAATTATTGAAATCATAGTTCGCAACATCCGCGCGCTCGTCATCGCCCCAACTGAAACGGCGCTTCTTCTCGCGTTCAGCGTCCCAGCTTGCGGCCTTCTCCCATTCCGCTTCCGTAGGCAGTCGCTTGCCAGCCCATCGTGCGTAAGCACACGCTTCGTGCCAGCTTACTCCCGCGACCGGATGATCGAGTTTCAAATCAACTTCTTCAAACATCTCTTGCACGCGCCATCCGCGCCCCTCGGCTCGCGACCAGTAAAGCGGATGCTCGATACTATTCTTTTCTTTCCAGGCCCAGCCGTCATCGCTCCAAAGCGACCGAGTGCTGTAGCCGCCCGCTTCAATGAATTCAGCATAAGCCGCATTCGTCACCGGGTAGCGGTCTATGCGAAAATCCGCCACCACAACTCTGTGCGGAGGCTGCTCGTTGTCGTAAGCGAACGGGTAACCGCCAGACCCCATCTCGAACGGCCCGCCCGAAATAGAAACCATTTCAGATAATGATGAATTAGAAGAACCGGATTCATCATTTCTGTTGTCCGGTTTTCTTTTCAATTGCGGGTCGAGCATTTGAAGCAAATAAGCTAGCGTCTCCTGATGCTGGTATTCGTGCTCGATGACCATGTTAAAAACATATCCGTCGCGCAACATCGGATCAGAGTCGCTTGCGCGACCACTTGCTAAAAAGCCGAGCACCTCTTCACGCACGCGAGCCAGATAGCTTTCAATCTCAGGTATCGGCGGCAGATTGTTTGAATCTTCTTTCGGCGTTTTGATCGGATCAAATATACGATCATAACGCGGCGAGATGGTCGGGTCGCCTTTCACGCGCTGCAATATCCAGTAATCTTCAAACGCGCCGACATGACCCAGATGCCACAGCAGCGGGCGGAACCCGTCGGCTGGAGGCCGCCGCAAATCTGATTCTTCTCGCACGAGAGAGAATAATTCGCGCGTGCGCTGTCGCGACTGGCGCATCAAATCGGCTATCTCATCTGCGTTAAACTTATAAACCATCAACTACTCCTCTTGGTTGTGTCGTTACAGTATTTCGACCCCAATCGAGCCGAAATAATATTAACATTAACAATCCGATGAAGTTAATTTTTGCGATGCGGCTTATACCCGCGCCGATTGTAAGTCACCTATCATTATGTTTCGACTGTGGACAGGCATACAGACGTAAGTTAGCATTATCATTGCGCTGAGGTTAATGGCGCTGTTGCTTGTGAGGCAATGACAAGGAGACCAGTGGATGTGCTCTACACGCTCCGACCAGATTGACCGTTTGACAATGCGCCGCCTTGCTCAGGGAGGCAATCCCGATGCTTTCGCAGATGACGTGCGCCGAGGACTGACGGCTAAGCCGAAAATTCTTTTTCCGAAATATTTTTACGACGACCTCGGCTCGAAATTGTTCGAGGCAATTTGTCGCTTGCCCGAATATTATCTGACCAGAGCCGAGCGCGAGATACTAAGCCACCACGCGCGCGAAATAGCGGATTCAATCGAAGGCCCTGTTCGCTTGATAGAACTTGGCAGCGGCAGCGCGGAAAAGACTCGTTACCTGATCGAAGCTCTGCTTGAAAGACAAAAAGAGCTTCACTACCTGCCGATAGACATTTCCGACGAGAGCCTTGAATCGAGCAGTCGCGAGCTTCTGAAAGCTTACCCTGAGCTTCGTATCACGGCTTATGCATCGGATTACTTCACGGCTCTGCGGGCGATTGCCGAAACCGATTCCAGCCAGCGCACTATCGCATTATTTCTCGGCTCGAACATTGGCAACCTTGACCCGGAAGAGGCGCAGGATTTCTTCAGAGAAGTTCGCAATGTGCTGCGGCCAACGGATGCCTTGTTGGTCGGCGCGGATTTGAAGAAATCAGCCGCCGTGCTTGTGCCCGCTTACGACGACCCGCTCGGCGTGACTGCGGCATTCAATCTTAATCTGCTTGTGCGAATCAACCGCGAGCTGGGCGGCCAGTTCGACATAAAGAAATTCGAGCATCGCGCCATCTATAATGAAGAGCTTGGGCGAGTCGAACTTTATCTTGTCAGCCTCGCCCGTCAAACAGTTCGCATACAGGCCATTGATGTGGAAGCGAGCTTTGAAGAGGGCGAAACAATCTACACCGAAAGCTCTTACAAGTTCGACCTGGAGCGACTCGCAGAGCTTGCGCGCGCGCCGGGCTTTTCTCTTGAGCAGACATGGTTTGACAGTGCCAGACGTTTCAGCTTCAACCTGTTTGTTGCGGCTGGAGGCGATTAGCCGGACAATCCGCTATGCGATTCGGACCTTTCATATCTTCAAAGCTAATCGCACCGACAGATGCGATCAATGCTCAAACTGACTTCACGCGATACTTCGCGCAAAGCGGCAAGCCTGCACACTTGTGGGCGGTCGGCGCTGAGATTGAATTGTTCGGTTTCACGCGCGATGGCCTCCAGCGCATAGACCCCGATCAGGTGCAGGCGATCATCAACGGATTTGCATCACAAACCATCAGCCACGTTATAGAAGATGGTTACGTAACCGAAGCTCTGATAAGAAGAGGTGAACCGGAGAATGCGAACCGGCAATCCTCTTATCCCTCCTTCTCGCCATCGCCTCTTTTCCCACATCAAGCTATAGGTCGGCTCACGCTTGAGCCGGGCGGCCAGGTGGAATTTTCAGGCGCGCCCGCTCGCTCGCTGGTCGAGATAGAGAGCGCGCTTTCGGACTATACAAAAAGGCTCACAGAGATAGGAGAAGAGAATCGCATAATCTTCGTCGCAGCCGGATTTGATCCGCTTCGCAAATTGCAAGAGCAGAAATGGATTCCTAAACGGCGCTATGAAATCATGCGACCTTATCTTGAGACGCGCGGCCCGCGCGCGTGGGATATGATGTGCCGCACCGCTGCCATACAGGTTAATCTGGATTACAAAGACATTGAAGACCTGGCTAAAAAATTCGCGCTCGCAACTCGCCTTGCTCCGGTTGCGGCTGCGATCTTTGCCAACTCGCCTTTTGAAAACGGAGAGCTTTCCGGCTACAAATCAACGCGCTATCGCGTGTGGCTCGACACAGACCCAGACCGCACGGGGCCATCGCCCATTGCGCTCGAAGATAATTTCACTATCGAACGATTCGTTGATTATGTTTCAGAAGTGCCGATGTTTTTTGTGCGTCGCGCGGACGAGTACATTAATATCGCGGGCCATTCGTTCAGCGAATACCTCGCGGGCTGCGGCTGTCCGATGACGCCTATCTTTCGAGATTTCACCGATCACCTGACGACCATCTTCACAGAAGCCCGGCTGAAGCCGCATATCGAGCAGCGCAGCATGGACTGCGGTTCGACCCGAATGACTATGGCCGCGCTCGCTTTCTGGAAAGGGCTGATGTACGACCCCGACACGCTTGATCGCGCGCTGCGAATTGCGCCGAAGTTGAATCGGAGCGAGTATCAGGAACTTCAACTCGAAGTGGCTCGTCACGGACTCGAAGCTGAAATTAATGGCGCTCCTGTAATCACGCTGGCCGAAGATGCGATAGGGCTTGCGCGAGCGGGTCTTGACGCCATCGCTCCGAATGAATCGCATTACCTCGACGCGCTTGACGAGTTTGTCAGAGGCGAGCGAGCGAGCGCGGCTGATATTTTGATTCGCAACTTTCAAGGCTCCTGGCACGGGCGGATTCAAAAAGCGATTGATTACATGCGAATCGATTAAAGCTCTCTCTGTGTGCTGATAAGGCAAGTTGGCAACTACGCAACCGAACAACACAGTAATTCAGTTCCGCAACGTCGGCCTCGACATTGGCGACAAGCGATTGGTTTCTGACCTCAGCTTTGATATTGCGCGAGGCGAAACGCTCGTGTTGCTAGGCCGAAGCGGGTCGGGCAAGACCACCACGCTCAAGCTCATCAACCGATTGCTTGAGCCGACAAGCGGCGAAATCAGAGTCGAAGGCAAATCCACATCTGAGTGGGATGCAATACATTTGCGGCGAAGCATAGGCTACGTTATTCAAGAGACAGGACTGTTCCCGCATTTCACAGTCGAGCGCAATATCGCGCTTGTTCCTCGTCTTGAAGGCTGGCCGGAAGATCGCATACGCGAGCGCGTCGTTGAGCTTTTGCGGCTTGTGGGGCTTGCGCCCGAAATGTTTGCCACGCGCTTTCCGCGAGAGCTATCGGGCGGCCAGCGCCAGCGCGTAGGCGTCGCGCGCGCGCTTGCGGCTGACCCTCCTGTGATTTTGATGGACGAGCCGTTCGGCGCGCTCGACCCTTTGACGCGAGCGGAATTGCAGCGCGAGTTCGCAAGTCTTGCTCGAAGATTGAAGAAGACCATAGTCTTTGTCACACACGACATACGCGAAGCGTTCGCGCTCGCCTCGCGCATAGGGCTTTTCAAAGATGGTCGCTTAGTCGTACTGGCTGCGCCCGACGAATTCACGCGCTCTGACGACGCGGAAGCGAAAGCGTTTATTGAAACGATGAACGATGGACCTGTTTAGATTCTTCATCGAAAACCGCAGCGAGGTTATGCATCTCGCTTTCGAGCATCTGTTGATGGTGCTCGTGGCGACGACTGCTGCGGCAATTGTCGGCATACCTACGGGGGTGTTGCTCACGCGCCGCCCGCGTTTGAGCAAAGGAGTGCTCGCGGCTGCAAGCATTCTTCAAACTATTCCGAGCCTTGCGTTGTTTGGTTTCCTGATACCGCTGCTCGGCTCTTACGGCATAGGCCGTACGCCTGCCATCATCGCGCTGTTTTTGTATTCGCTGCTGCCGATAATCCGAAACACGTTCACAGGCATCAATGGCGTTGACCCTGCTGTGCGCGAAGCGGCGCGCGGCATGGGGATGACCGACTGGCAGATGCTTACTCAGGTCGAACTGCCGCTCGCGATGGGCGTGATAATCGCAGGGGTGCGCGTGGCCACGGTCATCGCCGTCGGCACTGCGACGATTGCCGCAGCAATCGGAGCGGGCGGACTTGGGATGTACATCTTTCGCGGCCTCAGAACTCTTGACCGAACGTTGATACTGGCCGGAGCGGTGCCTGCCGCCATAATGGCTCTGGGAGCCGATTTCACGTTAGGCTGGATCGAAAAGCGACTCGCGCCCGGCGCAAAGCAACGGGGCGGCAAAGTAAAATTGCTGGCGCTTTTTGCGAGCGGCGCGGCTGCCCTTGTCATCGCGTTCTTTTATTTCACGAGCAGTTCAGGCGCTCCTGATCGCATCATCGTAGCGTCAAAGGATTTTACCGAATCGCGAATACTTGCCGAACTTGTCGCGCAGGCGATTGAATCAAAGACCGGGCTTTCCGTCGAACGCCGGTTCGAGTTGAGCGGCGATGTGCTGCACAGCGCGATGCTTTCGGGCCAGATCGATTCTTATGTCGAATACACCGGCACGGCGTTCACTGCGATTTTAAAGCACAAACCCATCACAGACCCGCGCGCGGTCTACGATCAGGTCAAACAAGATTACGAGACCGAGTTCAACCTAGAATGGCTCGACCCGCTCGGCTTCAACAATACATTTGCCATTCTGGTCCGAGGCGACGACGCGCGCCGCCTGAATCTCAAAACCGTTTCCGACGCCGCGCGTTTCGCGCGCGAATGGCGCGCGGGCTTCGGGCAGGATTTCATGTCGCGCGCGGACGGCTATCCGGGATTCGCTCAGGCCTACGGCTTGAAGTTCTCAGAGCCTCCGCGCGAGATGGATTTGTCGCTGACCTATCAAGCATTAGCCAATCGTCAGGTTGATCTGATCGCGGGCAATTCGACAGATGGATTGATTGACAAGCTGGGGCTTTTTCAACTCGAAGACGACCGCAGGTATTTCCCGCCTTACGAAGCCGCGCCCGTATTTCGCAAAGCGACGCTTGAACGCTATCCGCAGATTGTTGATGTGATGAAAAGTCTTGCAGGAAAACTTACAGACGCAGAGATGCGGCGGCTCAATTACGCAGTTGACGCTGAAAAGCGCGATGTGAAAGAAGTCGTGCGAGAGTTCCTGTCCCGATTATGAATCAGGCTTGTGATTCAGGCTTTACGAAATAAACGTCTTTCAAGCCTCCGCACTTTTCGCATTCCAATCGAACGACGATCAGACGCCTTCCATCAAAAGTAAACGACTCTTTGTTGAGCGCTGCGCCTTGATGATAATAAATCGCGCCGCACGAGGAGCGGAAAGATTGCAGGTGATAGATCAGATCATCTTCCCTTTTAAGAGGGATTGCCGAATCGGGGCCTTCGCCCTCGGCCACATGGAAAAGTTGTTTGAATTCTTTAGTCTTGCGATTTGCTCGTGCGCGCTGCACTCCCTTTATAACTCCAAACACGATCATAGGCCCGAACAGCACGCCAAGTATCGAAAGGCCCACTAACGAACTGCCCGTGTCCATCGGCTGGCTCTGGTTCGTCACTCGGTATCCGATCATCTTCTGTATCTTATCAAGCGTGGCGAGGTGCTTTGTCACTTGCGCCGCCGGAACATGGTCGCGCAGTGATTGATAGTTATAGTCGAGCTTGAACGTATTGCCGGTTGAATCAGTCTTGAACTCGAAGCGAATCCAATCATCTGCGATGATCTCTGAAGCTTTTGGAATGTTTAACCGCTCAGGCAATCGGACTTCTATGCTCTGGCTGAGATTGGCCGGATAATCAATCGCAAGCGGCATCGTCCGTCTGGATATGTTCGGTCTTAGCAACTCTTGATTGATGCGATGCGCTTCAAAGTCACGCACATTGCTATTCCAGAATTGAGGAATCCTGTACCGCTCTGTGACCACGAGAACATTTGCTTCCTGATCGTCATTAACCTGAAGCTGGCCCAGCGGCTCGATTGAAGAATCTGTTTCTGCATAGAAATTCAGATAAACCTTGCTAATGTCGGCGATGGATTGGCGCGCGAGCCTATAGCGCATGGCGTCGGCGTCCATGCTGCGATAGGTTGTTGTGACTTCAAGCGTCGCGGGCGATTGATAGCTCTCGACCGTGTACACCTCTTTGACAAAGGTCGTAGGCTGAGTGATGACAGGCTGCGGTATCTCTTCAAGATCGCTTGTGCCGTTTCGCACGACTAAAGCGCGACCGTAGCCGGGACTGTAATACTGGCTGAGGTAGCCTCGCTGAAGCGTTATCGTAGGATCAAGCCAGAGGGTTTTATCCTCCAGCTTTGCTTGAACGATGACGTGATTGAAAGCGAAGGGCGAAGCCAGAGCTTCGCTTATAGTCTGCCGCGCTTCTGTGTCCACAAGCGCGGGGCGCGCTTCAATCCCGAGCAGATTCAGAATGGTCACAAGCAGCAGCGATTTGTCTTTGCAATCGCCGAATCGCCGGTCGAATACTATCGACGGTTGATTGGGCAGATGAGAATACGGCCCCATCTCTATGCCCGTGTAGCGCACTTCGTCCTGCACGAATCGAAGCGCCGCAATCAAATGCACTTGGGGTAGTGCCCTGATCATGTTCCATTGTTCAACCTGCTTTGTCAGGGCGGGCGAGAGCGGGCGCTTCGTTTCATACAAAGGCAAGGCCCAATTGACGACTTCTCCCCAGTTTGCGAACTCGCTCAGTTCGACGTTTGGGACAGGGTCAAACCAGTCGGGAGTCGTGTCGTCGTATTCTGTCGCCGGAATGTGTTCACGCTCCCACACGTGCTCCAACTCATTCCCGATCTGGCGAATGGCAGGCGTGAATTCCATGCCGTGAGTCTTGAAATGAAGGCTTCTCTCTGAAGGCCAAAGCAATCGCCACCTGAGTTTTTCGATTGGATAATTGCCGCTCAACAAAAACCCGCTGACGAAATGACCAGCAAGAACAGGGTTGTCGCCGTTGACCGAGTACGCGTAATCAATAATGTCGCCCACTCGCACATCGTTAAGAAGAATCACAGCCGAGAGCCTGCCGTTATAAAGTTGCTGGTCGAGTTCGTCTTCCTGTTGAATGACCTTGATCTCGCGCGGGCGCAACGCATCAATGATTTGTTCGCCGCGCTGAATGCGTATGTAATGAATGACCAGTTCTTCATAAGATGGCTCAAAGCCGAGTTGAATCTGCGCGGCATTGGCAAGCCCTGCGGCAGAGAGCACCTTCTTGACTTGCCGACTATATCGCCCGGTCGCACTGCTGCTTACTCGAATCTGATTATCGTATAGAAGATACTCTGCATCGCTCGATGCGCTCTGAGCGGACTGCGGAATTGATACGGATTCAACCCAGGACGGCGCAGATTTGATTGTATAGCTAGTCTTGGCCGAAACCGTGCCCGCCGTAACAAGAGCGAAAAAGCCAACCGTCAGCCACACCAGCGCAGTGTGAATAGTCAGCATTGCAAATTTGCCGATAGTCTGTCGCACATTAATTCTCTTAATACAGAAATGATCGAACCGAAACTCAACCTGAAAGTATCTGATACTGACAGGGCCACGAATACGCTACCGTGAATATGCGAATGCGTCAATGATTATTCAAAATGCGTTTCTGAACGCCTGACGGGTACAGTATAAAGAGCGATATGAGAATACCTGTCTGCAATTCCAAACGCGAGCGCCTGATATATAATGCTCGAACCCGGACAAGAATTTTTTAGTATTGTCTGTTTGGTAGAGCGAGTTTTGAAATGAGGCAGCGATTTGATAGCAGCCCGCGTAGCGGGCTAAAGCATAAAGCCCACATCCTCAGATGTGGGTTAATATAAGTCCATAGCATTAAGCCCGCAAAGCGTGCGACAGACATCATTAACTGATACTCTGCCGCTTGTGTAGAATCAATCGCCCGTATACCCATATCTGGCGATATGAGCTACAGTCTGACGGTTGAATTCTCGCATTTCAAAACACGCTCTTACAGGAGAAAGCCATGAAAAAGATGCTCGTCGTTTTGTTGCTGTTGCTGCTGCCCTCGCTTTCATTTGCGCAAGCGAATGAAAACTCCAAGCCGCATGCGGTCGTCTTCGCTCACGCCACAGTTATTGATATGACAGGCGCGGCGGCCCGTCCTGATATGACCGTTGTGATAGTGGGTGATCGCATCACTGAAATCGGCAAAAGCGACAAAATCAAATTGCCGAAAGACGCGCTGGTCGTCGATGCGACGGGCAAATTCCTGATCCCGGGACTCTGGGACATGCACGTGCATACATTTAATAAAGAACTGTTCTTTCCGCTCTTCATCGCAAACGGCATAACGGGCGTGCGCGATATGTTCGGCCCGCTGCCTGCGATTAAACAATGGCGCAAAGAGATGGAAGCAGGAACGACGCTCGGCCCGCGCATCGTTGCGGCTGGCCCGATTGTGGATGGGCCAAAGCCTATATGGCCGGGCTCGCTTGCAGTGAGCAATGCCGATGAAGGCAGAAAGGCTGTGATAACGCTCAAGCAGGACGGCTCGGATTTTGTGAAAGTTTACAATCTGCTTCCGCGCGATGCTTACTTCGCGATAGCCGACGAGGCGAAGCGACAGGCAATGGTGTTCGCCGGGCATGTGCCTACTTCCGTCACTGCGGCTGAAGCCTCGGACGCCGGGCAAAAAAGCATTGAGCACCTGACAGGAATTTTGCTTGGCTGCTCGGCAAAAGAAGACGAGATCAGAAAAGAGGTGGAAGCAAGACGACAAGGCGGCATGGCCAGCTTAATCACTTCATTCATATCAGACCAGGCAAAAGCGCTCGATAGCTTCGATGATAAAAAAGCTGCCGAGCTGTATGCGCGCTTCATTAAGAATAAAACATGGATGTCGCCGACGCTAACAGTGCTCAGAAGCATAGCCTTCATTGGTGACGATGATTTCAGAAACGATGCGCGGCTCAACTACATTCCAGCTTTTATAAAGAGCGGTATGTGGAACCAGACCGCTTTCGGGCAGAACGTTCGCACGCCGCAAGCCAATGCGATTGCAAAGCGAGTCTTTCAAAAGCAGCTTGAGATGATAGGCGCGATGAAACGCGCGGGCGTCGAGTTCATAGTCGGAACCGACACGCCGAACCCTTATGTCTTTCCCGGATTCAGCCTGCATGACGAGCTTGCCTTGATGGTGAAAGCAGGCTTCACGCCTTTGGAAGCTTTGCAAGCTGCAACGCGCAACGCGGCGAAGTATCTTGGACGGCTCGATACGTTAGGGACTGTTGAAAAAGGAAAGCTCGCCGACCTTGTGCTGCTTGACGCGAACCCGCTGGCAGACATAGGCAACACGAAAAAAATTCGCGCGGTTTGCCTTGGCGGCAAGCTGGTTGAAAAGGCAGCGCTCGACGAGATGCTTGCGAAAATCGAAGCCGCGAATAAGAAGAACTGAAAAGCGCCATCAGGAAATAAAACCGCGCGGCTTATGAATCATTTCTTATCGCTGCGCAATTTCGCAATCGCCTGGCGGATGGCTTCGGGATTCTTGGCCTCAGGCTCTGTCTTCAAATAATTCTCCAGGTCGCGAGCGGCGGCCTCT
>DATEKX010000357.1:0-6686 GCA_035277165.1 Blastocatellia bacterium
GCGTGTGCGCGCCGCCGCGCCGCCGCGCCCAACTGAGTCGGGAAGCGCAACAGGCCGAGAAGCGATAAGCGACGCTCAATCGGTGTTCGTAGACGCGGCTGGCACAGTGTGGATAGCTACGGGCAAAGGCGTGTTGTTTTATGACGGCAACCGCACAACCAGCGTGAGCGTAGACGCGCTGCGCGACGCGGCTGTGCGCGCTATGAGCCAGGACCTGAGCGGTCGCCTGTGGTTTGCGCTCGCACAGGGCGGAGTGGCGCTTTACGACCCTGCGCGGCGCGAATCGCAACGATTGGCTTTCCTTGATCGTGATCACGTTGCAAATGTTTTCACCGGTCGCGAAGGTCACGTCTGGTTCGGCACGGACAACGGCGTTGTTCATTCCGACTTTTACAGTTTTGTAGGATTTACCACGAGTCGCGGTCTTTCCGACAATGACGTGCGCGCAGTCTTTGAGTTGCCTGCAAGCGCAGGCCCTCTGGCAGGCAAGCTCTGGTTTTTGACAGCCGCGGGCGTATCACGCATGGAAGGCGAGCGATTTGTTCCTGTCGAGCGACTGCCTGCAAACGCAGGCCCGCGCGCCGTAGCCTTCGATAGCGCAAATACAATATGGCTTGCGACAGAACAGGGCGCGCTTCGATTCAACGGGCAAACGCTCACTCAGTTCAACGAAGGCAACAAGCTCCCCTCAAACAATGTGAGATGGGTGGCGAGCACTGAAGGCGGTTCTGCCATTGTGTTTGCGACTGCGCGTGGCGCGGCCATCTTCAAGGATGGCGAGATTCGCAGTCTCGACGCGCTCGCGGGTTACGATGTGCGTCACGTGTTTGAAAACAACGACGGTCGTTTGTGGTTTTCGACTGCGCGCGGCGTGATGAGCCTCGACCTGAAGACCGGCCAGGCAGATTTGATTGACACGGGCCGAGGGCTTGCCGACAACGACGCGCGATGGATTACCAGATTCAACGACAAGGTGCTGATAGCCACGCGCCTCGGAATCCAGACCTGCATCCTGCGCGATAACAACTCGGCAACGATTACGACATTCGACAGCGAGCCTGCAAACACTATGTTCGTAGATCACGACGGCAGCCTGTGGGTGGGGACTGATGAAGGGCAGGTCAAGAAATTCGTCGCGGTCGGCGGCTACGTCGTTTCGACCCCTTATTCGGACGAGGTTTATGCCCTGACAAGCAGCCGCATCAACTCTTTTTCCGAAGACGATCAAGGGCGAATCTGGATTGCGACGGACAGAGGCGCGGTGCGCCACATCCCTGTAAAGGCTGAGCCGATCACGCGCGTTTCGCTCGAAGTGGATGGCCGAAGCGATGTGCCGATGGATTACGAGTCAAAGACGTACAACGTGCCTTACGGCGCGCGCAAGCTGACCTTCCATTTTGCAGCCGTGAGCCTGAGCGGGCAGGTGCGCTATCTGTACAGAGTTAATTTGAAAGATCAGGATCAGCCGTGGGAGGTGCTGCCTGTTCAACAGGGAGCCGACCGCGATGTTTCAAGGGCCAACCTCGGCGAAGGCCCGCACACGTTCGAGTTGATAGCTTTGAACCGCGACCTTTATGGAGCCGGAGCGGCACCCGTCACGCTTTCGCTGCGCGTGGGGTCGCCGTTTTGGAAACGTGGCTGGTTTTACGCTCTCGCGCTTGGCGTCCTGGGGTTGGCTCTGGGAGCCATTTTCGTGGCGCATCGCCTGCGCGAACGCGAGTACGTGTTGCCGAAAGAGTTGCGCGCGTATGTTCCGATTGAGCCGAACCCTTATCTGGTCGGCAATCCCATTCGCACAGAGAAAATGTTTTATGGTCGCGAAGACGACTTCCGCTACGTGCGCACAAAACTGGAAGGCGTGAGCCAGGGCGTGGTTATAGTCTTCTGCGGCGAGCGGCGAGCAGGCAAGAGTTCAATTCTTTATCAACTGCTCAATGGACGATTGGGCGAGCGCTTCATACCTGTTTTCATTGACCTGCAGGAGATGGTCATTGCTACGGATTCCGAGTTCTTCGCTCGCATCTCCCGGCTGATAGCAGAAGCCATTGCGCGCGCAGACCGAATCGCTGCGCCTGGCCCTGTTGAAAGCATCGCAACGGCTGCGTCGGGCGCGGCTTCTCCTGCGCGGTCTGTTGCGGTCGCCCGGCCTGACAGGCCCGCGATAAACGTGCCTCAATTCGATGGCCGCAATCCTTATCCCATCTTTTTGGATTTTCTCGACGAAGCGCTCGCGGCCATCGGCGACCGCACGCTGTTGATAATGATGGACGAGTACGAATTGATGGAAGGAAAGGTGGACGAAGGCAAACTCTCTGCGGAGTTGTTCACATTTCTGGCAGGGTTGATGGATAACAAAGAGCGGCTGGCGCTCATATTCACAGGCTCGCGGCGGTTGGAAGAACGCGACAAAAAATACTGGCGCGAGTTGTTGCGCAGGTCGCTATATCGCAAGGTCGGCTTTCTTTCTGAAAACGACACGGTGCGATTAATCGCCGATCCGGTCGAAGGGAAAGTTGTCTACGGTCGCGGAGTGGTAGAGGTGATTTACAGGCTCACGGCGGGACAGCCGTTTTATACGCAGGTCATCTGCCAGAACTCTGTTGATTATATGAACGAGCACGAGCAGAACTGGCTGACGCTGGCGGACCTGACGCACGTTATCGCGGATATAATAGACAACCCGCTGCCGCAGATGATCTATGCGTGGGACGGACTGTCGGACGACGAGAAGCTGGCGCTATCGCTATTGGCAGAGACCTTGCCCGATGGCAACGAGCACGCGACGGCTTACAGTTTGCGCGAGTCTGTGAAGTGGAATAATTATCCTGTGAATTTGTCTGAGACAACTATTCGACTGACGCTGGAAGAGATGTTCCGCCGCGAGTTGTTGGAGAAAAACGGGACAGACGGCTTCAGGTTTAAGATTGATTTGTTTCGTTTGTGGATTCGCCGCTCGCATTCGATCTGGCAAGTGGTCAAAGAAGTCAGAACGCTCTAAACTTTTAAGCGCTGAAAGTTCGGGATGAAGCCCGAAGAGTTAGACCACTGATGTGAATTACATCAGTCATGCTAAAATGTGGGCGAGATAGAAAGTCGGGGAGTAGCATGGCAAAAAGGTTGAAAGACGTTAAAGAGATCAAAATAGAAAGACCTCAGCGAGCTAAACTATCGGCGAAAGAGGTTATAAAACGCATGGAAGAATTTCCCAAGCGAAAGGAGAAATTCATTGCCACTGTCCGAAAAGGTAAGAATTGAAGTATACATCCCTGACTTGCCCAAACAATCTTATCGAGACTTGCTGGAAGCTTTCGATCAGGAATTCACTTACACATTTGGAGGCTGCACGATCATTCGTGGACTGGACGGCAGCTATCTTTCACGAGCCGGATCAAAGATGCAAGATAGTATAAGCATTATCTACACAGATGCTCCTCTTGCTCTTGATGGGAATTTAGAAAGATTTTCTCTGTACACGGATAATTTGAGAAAAGCCGCTTATGAAGCATTAGAGGAAGAAGCTGTTCTCGTTACTGCGCTCAAAGTTTATCATTCCGAGTGACAGGGTATGTGAAACTAGCATCAGATTCTGAACTAAAGTTTTAGTCTGCAGATTTTTTTTAAATCATCCCCTCACAATCCTATGATTTCTGCCTTCCGCAAAGCTGAGAGCCTTGGGCTATACTGTTATTTGCGGCAACTTGATTTTGAATGGCGGAAAATTCGATGACGCGTAATCCTTATTTGAATCGAGTGGCGATCAAAGACCCTGCGCAGTTCTTCGGGCGCACGCGCGAGGTCTCTAAAATATTTTCGCGCCTTGCCGCTTCGCGCCCGCAGTCAATCTCGGTCGTAGGCGAGCGGCGCATTGGCAAATCTTCACTGCTTTGCTACATCAATCACCCGAACGTCCGCGCTCGGTTTTTAGATAACCCCGAATCCTACACATTCGCCTTCATAGACCTTCAGCAGAAGCGGAGGCTCACGCTCACGGAGTTCTTCAAAGAACTTTTCACGCTGGTTGCGAAAGCGACGAAAGACGAATCTATTTCAAAACTCGAACCCGCGTTCGACTCGGTTCGCGCGCTGCTCGAAGACTTTCGCCGCGACGGGCGAAAGCTGGTCGTTTTGTTCGACGAGTTCGACGCTATAACAACCAACCGCGCATTCGATCTGGAGTTCTACTCGTTTCTTCGCTCCGTCGCCAACAACTATGACGTGGCCTATGTGACAAGCTCTGCGCGCGATCTGCAAGAGCTTTGCCACACGCAACTCATAGCCGATTCGCCTTTCTTCAACATCTTCACCAACGTCTTCCTGCGCGCCTTTACGCGCAAAGAAGCCTTCGATTTAATCGCGCGGCCATCGGCTGAAGCGGGCCTGCCGCTTGAAGGCTATGCGCGGCGCATAACAGAGATCGCAGGTTATTTCCCTTACTTTTTGCAGATAGCCTGCTCGGCTTATTTCGATTATCTTTC
Source organism: Blastocatellia bacterium (assembly GCA_035277165.1). Lineage (GTDB taxonomy): Bacteria > Acidobacteriota > Blastocatellia > UBA7656 > UBA7656 > DATEKX01. Next base: position 4,476 of record DATEKX010000357.1, read on the forward strand.
CGAGAACGAAGGCAAGCTCAACCGCGAAGAGGTCGAAGCAACTTTCCTTGATGAAGCGAAGGGGCAGTTCAGGTTTATCTGGGATCACATGAGCGATAGTTTCCGCCGCTCAATCCGCGAGTTCGTCGAAAATGGAAATATCGAAAAAGAGCAGGCGCACGCATACGAAGACTTGAAGCGCGCAGGTTACTTTATCGAAGAAGACCGGGGGCCACGAATATTTTCAACGCTATTTTCAAGCATCATCTCGCGCCCGCGCGTCATCACGACCGAGTTGAAAGATACTGATCGCGCGGCGCTCGCCGTTCACGACGGCAAGACGGAAAAGGTTGCCGCGCCTCCGCTCATCGAGCCTCACGGGCATATCGGAAAATTCGACATTCGCCGCTCGCTCGGAGCAGGCGGCATGGGCGAGATATTCGAAGGCTATGACACAGACCTGCAGCGCCCTGTCGCAATCAAAGTGCTCGCGGCCAAACACATCGAAGACGAAACGATGAAGCAGCGATTTTTGAGAGAGGCGCGCATGGCGTCGCAACTCAATCATCCGAACATCGCTACGATTTACGAGATAGGCGAAGCGGCTGGCAATCCTTACATCGTGATGGAGTACGTCGAAGGCGAAACGCTTTCTGAGAGGCTCGCGGGCGGGCCGCTCGATTTCAAAGAGATCATCGAAGTCGGCGAGCAATCGGCAGACGCGCTTGCCGAAGCGCACGAGCGGGGAGTCGTTCACCGCGACATCAAATCTTCAAACATAATGATCACGGGGCGAGGCAAAGTTAAGGTGCTGGATTTCGGACTCGCAAAGCCGCTGCCTGTGATCAATCGCACGATAAGCAAAACGCGGCTGACAGAGTCGGGCGTGCTGTTGGGAACAGTGAATTATATGTCGCCCGAGCAAGCTTCGGGTCGCAGCGAAGTGACTCATCTGTCGGACATATTCTCGCTCGGCGTTGTGCTTTATGAAGTGACTACAGGACGGCTGCCGTTTGACGGCGAGACCTATTTTCAAACCATCGAAGCGATAAACAAACGCGCGCCTTCACCAATCAAAAAGCATCGCAAAGATGCGCCCGATGCGCTTGTCACAATAATCGAGCGCATGCTCAAAAAATCTCCAGCCGAGCGTTATCAATCGGCGACGGATGTGGCGGAAGATTTGAGAAAAGAAGCAATTTGAAATCTCAAAGCTTGTTTTAGCAGTCCCGTTAGGGACGACCTGTCTATAGTACCTCGTGGTATAAAAAGATTCTGTAGCTCCGTAGGAGCGACCTATTAATCAGCAGGTCGCTCCTACGAAGCTTCACCCCTTCACCCCTTCATCTTCTTTGTGTTGCTCAGGGCTGATGGATATGTCTTCGTTGTGAGGCTCGCGAGTGAACATCAAAAAACCTACGCCGATTATCGCCAGCACTATCACCAGCACTATTACCAGCACATACCAGGGCAGGTTTGTTTCATTCGGATTGTTGGGATCATTCCCGCTTATGGCCAGTAACACGAACGGCCCGATGATGGCTCCCAGCAATCCTATCAACAGCGCCACTCGGTCGAGCACTCCTTCTTGAGGCACAGTGACGTGCCATCCCCAGTATGCGCCTATTGCCGCTCCGATCAATGAGAGGCTTGCGAATACCGAACCGCGCTTTAACTCGCTCAGGAAATAACCGCTCACAAACTGGCCACGGCTCACATTGGGCAGCGCGACATAAACCAGCGAGATCAGCGCCATAGTTGCGACTGTGACAAACAGCGAATCCAACACGCGCATCTCTTCGCTCATCCAGCCGATGACAAAGCCGCCTATCAAAAATGCGCCGAGCGAAAATCCGAAGGCCACCATCAGTATCGGGTCTTGCAAGACATCTGCGCTGGTGCTTGCAGCGCTGTAAGCGATGCCTGTGAATGCGAGTGAGATTATGACCTGAAGCCCGAATGTAAAACCCAACCCGACTAAAATCCATTTCGTGCGGTTGTTCATTTCAAGAGCCTCCCGGCCCGAACGCTTGAATCATCAATAGCTTGATGCGAAGCGTCAAATGCTCCTCAGAATGATTAGAGTTTCTTGAGTATGAACTCGCAGGGCGCACGATGAACCGGGCAAATTTTTTGCCGCATTTATGATTTGTTTGATAGGCGCAGTTATCATCTCTCCCCTCCAACCCTGCATTGAGGCTATCTTAGACCCGCGCAGGGTTAGTGTCAAAG
>DATEKX010000358.1:0-15042 GCA_035277165.1 Blastocatellia bacterium
GACCAGGCGAGTCACCGAAGGCATCGGCATGGAAAAGCGCGAGGAGTGAAGCCACTGAGACGAACTCTCTTCGGCATAAGCGACGCCTTTGAGTATGAGCACGACAGCGCGTCGCGCCGTGCAGACGTTGATTGGCTCGAAAGAAGCATTGAGAACCAAAACGCGCGAGTTCATTCTGAAACCGAAATATAGCAGTGACGAGCGACGAGTGACAAGTGATGAGTTTAGATCACCCGGCCTCATTATTCGCCGCTTATCAGTTGTCACTCCCTTTAGGCACGGGCGGCGGGCCTTCGGGGATGTAAGGTTTATAGACGTGCCCTTTCGTCTGTGATTTGAATTCCGCTTGAATCGCTTCACGCGTTTTGGCGTCTTCAAACAAATCCACCATTGTCGTGGCAAGCGCTTTAGCCGCCTGCGCGAGTCCTTTGTGGCCGATTGACATGCCGCCGCAAGCAACCACAGGCCACGCGTGCCAGGGCGCGCCCTCAGGCGCAGTCGTCACAGAAAGATGAAGCGTCGGCACTATCCAGCTTACATCGGCCACGTCGGTCGAACCGCCTGACGGTTCGCCTTTAGGCTCTTCGAGCGGCTGAATCGCGCCGTTCAATCCTCTGGCTTCTACTCCCGTAGTCCGTTGAATGGCTCGCGCAAATTCCTGCTCTTCGTTCGTGTACTGAATAGGCCCAAGCCATGTGAGATTCGAGTGAATCAGCCGCGCGCCCGCCATGTTGACCAGTAATTCGTAATCGCCGCCCACAATCGAAAGCTTCGATTCGACCTCGGCCATCAACGCAGCGCCTTCGGCTATTTTGCGCACGCGAGCCAAAAGCTCTTCGACTCCCGCGCGTTTGGAATCGCGCAGCCACACCAGCACTCTCGCATATTCCGGCACAACGTTGGGAACATCTCCGCCCTTCTGCACAGTGTAGTGCATGCGGACGGAGGGCTTGACGAATTCGCGCATTCGGTTCAAGCCGGTCGTAAAGAATTCAAGTCCTGCAAGCGCGCTGCGCCCGTTCCAGGGGTCTGCAGCCGCGTGCGACGCTTTGCCTTTGAACTCCACAGTGAAGGTGACTATCGCCTGCGAACTTTGAGTATCGGCTCTGATTCTGTCGTCGGGATGCCACGCCAGACATACGTCGAGATCGTTGAATAGCCCATCGCGCGCCATATAGACTTTGCCGCCTACGTCTTCTTCGGCAGGGGTGCCATAAAATCGAATAGTGCCTTTCAGCTTGCCCGCCGCGATCAGTTCTTTGATGGCGACTGCGGCGCCGAGACTGGCCGCGCCGAACATATTATGGCCGCAGCCGTGACCCGGCGCGCCTGCTTCAAGAGGTTCTTTTGTAGTTGATGCTTTTTGCGAGATGCCGGGCAAAGCGTCGAATTCGCCAAGTATGCCGATCAGGGGCCGACCTTCTCCGTAGGAAGCAATGAAAGCCGTCGGCATCCCCGAAACGCCGCGTTTGACCTCGAAGCCCTGCTTCTCTGCGTAGTCGGCGAGAACTTTGGAAGAGCGAGTCTCGCGCAGAGCCGTCTCAGCGAATGCCCAGATTTGATCGCTCAATCCTGTAAGTTCGGCTTTGTGTTTTTCGACGGAGGCGACCACTTCTTCTTTTTTCTTGATGTCGCCGCCGAAGCTTGAAAGCGGGCAAACAAGCAGAGCGACAAGCAGAATCGCAACACAATTCACGCGCAGTTTCATAAGCACTCTCTTTCATCATCTATGATTTGCACTGGTCGCACGGACAAATCGCGCGCAGGTTTTCCCACGTGTAGATACCGTTATCGTGGCGGTCGCTGAAGGTAAACTTCACGCCGTAGCGACCGACATGCTCTGCGCTCAAAACAGTAATGTCTTCAGAGATCGTGTTGGGATCAAGCATGCGCCGCCCTGTTATCTCGTTGACGCACATCGCGCACGTGCATTCGGAGCGCAGGTATTTGATCTGATATCGGCTGACGTGCTCGTCGTCCCATCGAATGGTTATCTCTTGCGCGCCCGTCTTGGTTATCTCAAGCGGTAATGGAACTGGCATAACTTTATTTATGTTTCCACCGGGGCTGGCGTTTTGCTATGAACGCTTCTATGCCCTCCAGTGGGTCTTTGAGTGTCATCAATTGATTGAGATAGATGTCTTCCGTGCGTTTGAGCGCTTCATCAAATCCGGGCCACGAACCGGCTGTGAACGCGCGGCGAGTCAACTCAAGCACTGGAACGCTCATCTGTCTCAACTGATCCAGAATCTCTTGAGCTTTCATCTCCAGTTCAGATTCTGCGACCACGTAATTGATCAATCCGAGCGAGCGCGCAGTTTCGGCTGTCAGCAGTTCGCCTGTCAGTATCATCTCGCGCGCTTTCTTTTCGCCTACGACTCTGGGCAACATCACAGCGGCGGCTGGAGGAAAGACTCCCAGCTTGATCTCAGGCTGGCCGAAGCGCGCCGACTGAGCAGCGATGACTATGTCTGCGAACGCGACAAGCTCGCACCCGCCGCCAAGCGCCGCCCCTCCGACAAGCGCAATAACGGGCTTCGAGACTACCGTTAGCGCGCGAAAGATCGAATGAAACGCTTCGAGCATTTGATAGACGGTTTCAGGGCGATGTTCTTCGATGGAAACGCCTGCCGAGAAAGTTCGCGCGCCCGCCTGCGCGGCAAATACAATCGCGCACACATCAGGCGTCGCGCTGATGCGATTGATCGCATCATTGATCTCTTTCATCATCGCGATTGTGAAGACGTTCAGCGGCGGACGCGCGAAAGTTATTCGCGCCACTCTGTCCGTCACTGTGAATTGAATGTCTTTGTAGTGCGCTGGCATAGTTTCGCAGGAATTGCCCCTTATAATCGGGCTTCGATTTCTTCGGCAATGGCCCGTGCCCCGTCAATCAGGCGAGCAATCTGTTCCTCTATCCTACCGGCGGCTTCCTTATCGGTAAGCGAGCCGAGATTCACGCGAACATTGTAAGATGCGCCCTTGATGGCTGTCTGCGCAAGCTGCGCGCCGACTGCCACATCAGATAATGCATTCGGGTTTCCGATGTCGGCAAGCTCTCGCAAATGTTTTAGCACTTCAAACGAACGCTCTGCAGTATCGAGCGGGACATTGATCGCAAAAAGCGTAGCTGCCTGAACCTGCGCGGCGCGTTCCTGTTTTTGCTCTTCGGTCTCTTTCGGCAGACGATAAGCCTTGAGCACTGCTTCAAAGCTTGCGGCGTCTTCTGCCATCAACTCTCGCAGGAGCATGCCTGATTGCTCAAGCTCGTCTCTGATGTCTTTCAATCGCGGCTCGCGGTCAGCAAACTTAGGCTTGCCGATTGTAAGATTGCAAACCATCTGGCCGAGCGACGCAGCCATAACCCCGCACATAGCAGCGACGCTTCCGCCGCCGGGCGTAGGCGTGCCCGCCGCGACCATGTCAGGAAATATGCCTAGCGAATCGGCAAGCCCCATCGGTACAACGCGAATATTTTCAGGCTCGGAGTTTGGTTTGATTTGATCTGCCGGGGCTAAATCAGTCGAATTCAAATCGCTCATTCGTTCACCTCTTCCAGCGCCGCCGCCAATCGTTCTTCCAGTATTTGATTCTCGCTGAAGTTTTCCAGTTGAAGATAAAAATCTGCGACCGCATTCAAAGCGTGCTGCGGAACAAGGCCGACGATTTCAGAACCGACTATCGGAACGCCGTATCGCTCGGCTTCGCGCTTTATCATCTCGAACGCGCGAAAAAGGGGCGTGCCTTCGTAGTTGACCATGTTCATCGAGACCTGCACGATGGCGCGATCTTTCAACTCGAAGCCCAGCGCTTTCACATAGCGCAGCCCGCCTGTCATATGGCGAACGGCTCGCGCGATTTTGTTAGCTATCTCGATATTCGAAGTTCCAAGATTGACATTGTAGGCGATGAGCGGAGGCCGCGCGCCTACTGCGGTGATGCCCGCCGTCGGGTGAACGCTGGCCTCGCCGAAATCGGGTCGCCGCGCTTCGGTGCTGGCTATCTCGTCGCGTATGCCTTCAAATTGCCCTTTGCGAATCGCCGCGAGGTTTTCGCGCTCTGGTCTCGTCGCAGCCTTTTCGTAAAGATAAACAGGAATGCCAAGTTCGTTCCACATTCGCTCGCCGCAGTTGCGAGCAAGCGCGACGCAATCTTCCATCGTCACGCCCGAAATAGGCACAAACGGAATAACATCGGTCGCGCCCATTCGCGGGTGCTCGCCCGTGTGTTTGTTTAAGTCAATCAATTCCGCAGCGCGTTTGGCCGCCTGTATTGCCGCATCAACGACTTTGTCCGGCGGAGCTACGAAAGTTACGACTGAGCGATTGTGGTCTGCGTCCGATTCGTGATCTAGCAACACAGCGCCGGGAACGGTTTTTATCGCCGCAACTATCTGGTCAATGACTTCGGCGTTGCGGCCTTCGCTGAAGTTCGGTATGCACTCAACTATTTTTCGCAATCGACTCTCCCTTGTGGTGAATCCTAATCCATTCGCTCGTGGCTTGCAATTAGCTTTCAGACAGCAATTGAGCTGGCAGTGGCACGCAAGTTGAACAAGTTATATAAGTGGGCAAGAAATAGTCTTAGAAAAGAACAAGTTGATCTTTCAAAAGCTGCCCGGTGATTTATTTGAATTCACATGCCAGTGAGGCGCAGTGAGATGATTCTATTTTCCGCAAGGAAGGAGGACTGAACATGAATCGAACAGTACATGCTTTCACTAAAATGTCTCGGGTAGATTATCTGAAGGCCGGGATGGCAGCTTTATTGATTGTTTTCGCTTTCGGTCTTCTAAGATCGTCAAAGCCAACGATAGATGAGAGCACATCAACAGAAGCAATCGCAGCAGGAAATTCCTCATCGAAGGAGACTGCGCCTTCGCAATTTCCCAACATAAGAATAAAGAACTTTGGGCAGATGGACGAGCACTTCTACAGAGGCGCGCAGCCCGAACAGAATGATTATGCGGCGATGGCCGCGCTCGGCATCAAGACCATTCTTGATCTGCGCGACGATCCTACAGATTATGAGAAATCGGGAGCGGAAGCCGCAGGCATGAAATATGTAAACATTCCTATGAGCGATAAGAGAAAACCGTCTAACGACCAGATCGAAGCTTTTCTCGGAATCGCAAAAGATGAAGCGAATCTGCCTGTCTATGTGCACTGCGTAGGTGGTCGTCATCGCACAGGGTTGATAGGAGCTATCTATCGTTTTAACCGGTACGGTTGGGATTTTACGCAGGTTTACAAAGAGATGAAAAATTACGATTACTATTCGCGGTGGGGACACGGCGCGATTAAAGAATACGTTCAGGAGTATTACGACCTGATGAAGACGGCAAAGGCAGCCGTAAAGGTTACGACTGTGCCTGCCGCTGTTTTACCAGTAGGTGTCTCTAAAGAAACGAACGTTCAACCTTCGGAGCCTGTTACGGAACCGCCGCCGCCCAAGGTTACCGAGTAATTAAAGCGGCAGGGGGATGTTGCAGTAATCAAGTATGAGCAGTAGCCTGATGCGCGCTTCGTTTTCTTCGCGCAACGACGAATATCGAAGCGCCGATGGCATTGGCAGCGATAATTAACAGGGCGATCTTGGCTGCGAATATAAATCGGCTTTCCACTTCTACGATTGGAAAGATCGAGAGCGCTACGAACAGCAGCGTCACTAGAAAACCGGATGCCGAAGCAATCTTCAGCCACAGCGGCAGGCGCGCGTCAGAGTTTCTGAGTCCAATGATCGGTATCGAGAACATAATCAAATACGTAGTGGCGAAGAACACACCGGCGGCGCTCTGTAGCAACTGAAACGCTTCCTGCTGCCCGACTCCTGTCAACCCGGCTAGCCCTATTGTAAGAGTAACAGTGGCAGCGAAGATTATAGAGTTGACCGGCGTTTTATATTTCGAATGCAGACGTGTGAACCATTCAGGCAGCAATTTGTCCCAGGCGGCAACCATCGGAAGGCGCGTGTTTGCGGCAAAGACATTGCTCGATTGCGCAATGTCGCGCGCAATCAGCAAAAGAATTGCAACAGGCGCAATGTAGGCGGCAACTCCGAACGGGCGAAAGCCTATGCTGAATGCCTGCGCGATTGGATTGACTAGATCAACATCATCGGGTCGGACGAACGCAAGCACTGCTGCGGTTCCGAGAATATACATCAACGCGATGATCGGCGCAGCAATCATCACTGAGCGACTGATTGTGCGCCGCGCATTGTGGCACTCACCCGCAAATATCGCCATGCACTCGAACCCGGCCAGCGCATAGACCGCCATCTTTGTGAAGATGGTCAGGTTCAGCAAAGAGAGTTCAGGCATTTCGACTTTAAGCTCTGCAATCGTGTCTCGACCGGGACTCAAAATCGGCAGCGCTATGAGCGTCGCGAAAGTGACGAGCAAAATTATGCTGCCTGCATTATGCACCCATTTGCCGACGCCGAATCCAAGTGTAGACAGAAGCGCGAGCGCAGCTATGACGGCAAAGCTCACAGCCGTAATGAACCATTTGCTTTCAGCCATCCAGCCGCCGCTCGGCCCTATCGCGTAAGCCAATCCCGCTGACACGCTCAAGCCCAGCACGGACATGAACACGATGATAAAAAGCCAGGTATTCCAGGCGACTATGAAGCCTGTGAATTCATTGAAAGCTGATTTCGCCCACTGATACAACCCGCCTTCGAGCGGCATGAGTCGGTTGAGGTGGATCACCACTGCCGCCAGCGGCGCATAAAAAAGCGTAATGCCGAGTAGCCAGAAAATAATGTTCGATGCGCCCAGCTTTGCAGCCGTGCCAACCCAACCCGTGCCTACGACTAACAGAATCTGCGCAAACACCAGATCGCGCAGACCAAGTTCTTTTTTGAAAACAGCGCTGCGCGCTTGAACGCGCTGCTCAACTGTAGAGATTGCGACTGCGGGGCCTGCCTGATCGCTTCTCGTCATTTATCCGTTTCTCTTTTGCGCGCAAACCGAGCGCGCGAAGTTTTGAAAAGTATATTTCAGGCTTCAAGATATATCATAAACATTGCCTCGCGCGCTTCGGTTCTGCCAATCAAGCCACGACTGTAACAAAGTAAAAGTAGGGGCAGGGCTTGTCCCTGCCCGGATCGCCGACAGGCGATGATCTGTCATGGTCTTACGACCATTCGGGCAGGGACGAGCCCTGCCCCTACCATGCCTGTCAACCGACTTTGTTACTGCCGTGCCAATCACGCGCTTGCCGCTTTTTGATAAGCTGCCTCGGCTAAGGCCGTGTCGAAGTGTTCCCTGAACGCAACGATTTGCCCGCCGCGAACTGTGAAGACATGCACAAAGTCGCTCGCGTACTCGCGGCCCGTAGAAAGAATGCGCCACTTATAATGTCCCAGAGCCACGACCTTGTCGCCTTGCTCGATGAGCTCGCGAGGCTCAAACTGCAGAGCTTCCTGATTCGCGGCTACGGATGCAAAAAACTGCGTTATTGATTCGCGCCCGCTTCGTTTGCCTGCAAAGGGGATGTTCGCCACATCAGGCAATTGCCATTCAACGTTATCGCCCAGCAGGCTGATCAGAGATTGTATGTCACCGCTTTTGAAATTATCGTAAGCTTGCTGCACTATACTGCTATTTGGTTGTTCACTCATGATTTGATCCTTTCTGTTTTATCTATCGTTTCGAGTAATTAATTTCGTTCCGAGCCGAACTGTGAGGTTTGCGCCCCGTAACGATGCTCCAATAACCGAACGTCGGCTTTACTTCAATATCAACGAAGCCCGCTTCCGCCAGCATTGCGCTCAACTGGCCGCCGGAGAATTGTTGGCCTTCGTTCCACAAAAGCATTTCGATGCCGCAGGCGGCGACCGTAAAAGGGCCGACCTCGTCGTCGTTATAAAGCATCTCGTGGATGATTATGCGCCCGCCCGGTTCAAGGCTCGCGAAACTCTTCTCGGTCAGCGCATGGCATCTCTCCGGCGGCCAGTCATGATATATATCCGAATAAAAATGAATATCGGATGGGGGAAAAATATCATTCCACATATTGCCGACCTGCGCGCGAATGCGATCTTGCAATTCGTAGCTCGCAATATAGTCTTCGGCGACCTCGCAAACCGAAGCGATGTCAAACGTGATGGCTTGCAGGTTCGGCCACGCAAGCGCAGCGCCTATCGAATGCGCGCCTGAGCCTCCGCCTATGTCCAGAAAAGTTTTGCATCCGGTCAGGTCAACGGCTTCAGGCCACACAAGCGCGGCGCTCAGGCTGTGCCCGTGCATCAAGCGAGTGAAGTTGCGCGCGACTTCCGATTGCTTTTGATGAATCTCTACCCAGGACTTGCCGTCATAGACCTGCGGGCGATTCGTCATCACGGCCTTTTTCAAATTATCAAACGTGTTGGGAGCCCGACACTGCTCAATGGCAAAGTCCAGCATTGCGCCTGCGTAAGTCGGATTGCGTTCGAGGAGATAATCTTCTGAAACGCGAGCGAGACAGTAACGATCATCTTTGAAATCAATCAACCCGAGCGAAACACAAACTGCCAGAATCGCTCTTGCAGGGCGGTGAGCAATGCCAAGCGCCTGAGAAATTTCCGATAGCGTCATCGGCCCTTCATCAAGAGTCGAAAACAACTTGATGTCGTAAGCAACGAGCACGGCCTGATAGCCCAGAGCCGCTTCGACCACATCGCAAATCACGCGATCATCCGTCGCCGGACGTGAAATCTTCGCAGCAGATTGCTGGCTCATAAAATCTCCTTTGGCTAACTCAGTAGCCCAGGCGTTCGTTCAACTTCTGACGCCTGGGCTACCGGCACATCCTTTCGCGCCTTCTGTTCTACTTTATGATCTGCAAGCGAGTGCCTGCGAACTCGCCCCCATCAATAGCATCATCCACGCTGCCGTCGAGGTTGATGAAGGCAACCGTATAAGTTCCTGTGAAATTATTATCGCCGTTGATGTGAATTGAACCGTAGACTCTTACTCTTCCTGCGACGGTTTGATCGGCGTTGAATACGAATAGTTCAAAAGTATAATCGTAATCGCGTTTCTTGCCTTTCCATACGCCATGCGCGGGGCCTTCGGTCAACGTCGCAAGCAGGCTGGAAGTTTCGACAAACGTTCCATCCCCGCCGAATGTGTGCAAAGCGTCAAACGGAGCGCCGCCGCCATCGGATGCAGGTATATGAACTACCCATGTGCCTACGATCTTATCGTCGTTTGCTTGAATGACTGCGCCGGATTCAGACTCCTGTCGTCCTGCTTGCGACTGCAGGAGCCTGTCGCGCACGTCAGTTTGTCTGCCGACAGACGTTCGGGTGTTTTTAAGGAGTCGCCTCGCGTTCCACCCCTGTGCATTTTCAGATGTCTGAGCATTGGCTAAAACGGGCGCTATCATTGCGATGAACGCCATAATCAGAAAGCTTCTTTTCGTTATCATAAACTTTTCTCCTCTCATTGATTGAATCAAAAATTTTCAAATGTCACTGCACATTGCCTCGTCACACGCGCCGTGATAGATTCAGCGCTGGCTCAGGGCTACAAGGCTGAACACTCACGTTCAGCTTGTGGCAGATAATCTCTCGAAAGCGGCCTGAAAGTCCTTAGATACTCGCTGAATTTTCTGAAAGATTTCTGAAACGATTATGGGCAAACGCTTCTACAAATTCGGCGAGTTTTGCATAGACGCCGCAAAGCGCGTTCTGCTTCGCGGCGAAGCGATTGTGCCGCTCACGCGAAAAGCTTTCGACACGCTTCTGGTGCTTGTGGAAAATCGCGGCGAATTGCTCGAAAAAGAAGAGTTGATGAAGCGCGTGTGGCCCGATAGCTTCGTCGAAGAGAACAATCTCAACCAGAGCATCTCCGCGCTCAGAAAAGCCCTGGGCGAAACCGCTGCAGCGCAAAACTATATCGCGACTGTTTCAAAGCGAGGTTATCGGTTTATCGCGGAGGTGAAAGAATTCTTTGAAGAAGACGCGCCCGGAGAGCAAGCTTTTGAGAAAGACGCTGCGATCAATGCCATAGCCGTGCTGCCGTTCAAATCACTGAGCCTTGAAAAGACGGACGAGTACCTGGGGCTGGGAATGGCCGACAGTTTGATAACCAGACTCAGCAATATACGTCAGATAGTCGTGCGCCCCACGAGCGCAGTCCTGAAGTATACGGCTTCGTCGCAAGACCCGATTTCTGCCGGGCGCGAGCTTCGCGTGCGCTCTGTGCTCGAAGGAAGCGTGCGCCGCGCAGCCGAAAGGATTCGAGTGACTGTGCAACTTGTCAGCATCCCCGACGGCGCGTCGTTGTGGGCTGCCAAATTCGACGAGAGCTTTACAGATATATTCGCGGTCGAAGATTCAATATCTGAAAGAGTGGCCGAAGCGTTGACGTTGAAACTGACGAGCGAAGAGAAAAGTCTGCTCACGAAACGTTACACTGAAAACGCGGAAGCTCACAGGCTCTACATCAAAGGGCGATATTATGCGAGCCGCCTGACCAGAGAAGGATTCGATAAAGGCATCGAATGTTTCAATCAGGCAATCGCTCTCGATCCGAGCTACGCGTTGGCTTACGAAGGGCTGGCTTATTACTATCTCGAATCGCTCGACCTGCTATTGCCTCCCAACGAAGCTATGCCGAGAGCAAGAGAGGCGGCAAAGAAGGCTTTAGAGATAGACGAGCATATCGCCGAATCGCACACGACGCTTGCAATCGTGAAGTTCTATTACGACTGGGACTGGGCAGGCGCTGAACGACTCTACAGGCAGGCGATTGAACTCAGCCCCAACAATGCGTACGCCCTCACATACTACGGTTTTTATTTAATCTTCATGGAGCGATTCGATGAGGCTTCACTTGTGCTCGAACGAATTCGCGAGCTTGATCCGCTCTCGCTCGAAAACAATGTGATCGTGGGGGGGAATTACTTCTTCGCGCGCAGGTACGACGAAGCTATCGAGCAATTCCGAAAAGTCATCGCAATGGATGCGAATTACTGGCTGGCTCGCGTAAATCTGGGGCGAGCTTATGAGCAAACAGGCGCGATAGCCGATGCCATTGCGGAATTCGAGAAAGCCAGACTGTTAGGCGGTTCGATACCAGAAACGCTGGGCGATTTGGGACGCGCCTATGCCGTGGCCGGAAAGAGCGATGAAGCTCGGAGAGTGCTTGAAGAATTGAACGAGCGATCAAAGACTGACTACGTAGCGCCGTATAATTTCGCGGTCATCTACACGGGGCTTGGCGAGCGTGACGAAGCTTTTGCGTGGCTCGATAAAGCTTACGAAGCGCGTTCCTGGTATTTGACCTGGCTCAAAGTAGACCCCGCGCTTGACAGTCTTCGCTCTGACGAGCGATTCCAAGACCTGCTCAACCGAGTCGGCTTCTAAGGAATGACGCTGCGTATCTATTCAGGCCACTGGAACTCCAAACGCCGTGCTACCTCTAACATCCATTGTGGCACGGAGCCATTTCGTTGTTTTACAAATTGCCGCCAGCTAATCTCCCAATCACTTTCGATCACCTCTGCTGGCTCAAACTTAGCACACCAAGCAGCCGCGCATAGCCAATTGGTTTCGGCTTCGATCTTGTTTATTACTGATAAGTCGGCCCAGTATGAAAACACTTGCCGAAAAGCATTAATGCGAATGGTTTGATCTGCTGCCGAGCAGCTTTCTATAAACACCGAGTAAAGTAGCAATAGCGGGCGACGATGTGAGGGAATTGACATCGTTAATTGATTTAGATCGGGCTTGTCGCTGCCAGCATCTTGATCACATAACCATGCTAGGAGGTGTGCTACACATATGTCACTGAATAGCGCTTCAGCAAAGCGGTCAGGGTTCTTCTGCGCCAGTCGCTTGTGAATCTCTAACGCTCCACGGGAATGCTCAAGAGCTTCTTCATATCTGCCTACTTCGCTCAAACGAATTGCGTCATTGCCCAATGACGCTGCATAGTCAGGCTCAAAGCGATCAGGATTTTTCTCTGCCAATCGCCTGCGAATCTCCAATGCCTCGTGGGCATGTTCAAGAGCCTCTTCGTACCGGCCTGCGTCGCTTAAATTACTCGCGTAGTTGCCCAATGACCTTGCATAGTCAGGCTCGAAGCGATCAGGATTCTTCTGTGTCAATTGTTTATCAATCTCTAATGCCTTGCGAGAATGCTCAAAAGCCTCCTCGTACCGGCCCGCCTCGCTCAAACGACTCGCATAATTGCCCAATGACATCGCATAGTCAGGCTCGAAGCGATCAGGATTCTTCTGTGCCAATCGTTCATTAATCTCTAATGCTTTGTGGGAATGCTCAAGAGCTTCGTCGTATCGGCCTGCATAGCTTAAATGGATTGCATAGGTGCCTAACGACCACGCATAGTCAGGCTCAAAGCGAGCAGAGTTCTTCTGCGCCAATCGCTTACGAATCTCCAAACCTTCAAGGGCACAATCAAGAGCTTCGTCGTATCGGCCTGCATAGTTCAAATGACTTGAATAATTACTCAATGACCACGCATAGTCAGGCTCAAAGCGAGCAGGGTTCTTCTGCGCCAATCGCTTACGAATCTCCAAACCTTCAAGGGCGCGGTTTAAGGCCTCTTCGTATTGGCCCACTTCGCCCAAATGACTTGAATAATTGCTCAAATATGTTGCATAGCTAGGCTCAAAGCGCTTGAGGTCTTTGATGGGCAGTTGCCGATAGAGCTCCAAGCTGTTCAGCCCAACATCGCAAGCCCGCTGGTAACGTCCGCTGCGGGCTAGATTGAGCGCATAGTCGCCCAATGCTTGCGCATAGAGAACTATTCGATCAGTATTGCCGGGCTTCTTTTCAAATCCCTCGCGAGCTTTCTCGGCTAAATACTCAGAGACTAAACAACTCAACTCGGCGAGTTGTATTGATTCTTCTTCTAGTAGTTGATCTAGCAATCCGGCCACTTGGCTTTTATTGCTCGGCGACAGACGCGCAAACGCCAGTTCCGCTAAGGTGGGCAGTCGGCTGATTGTCTCAGTGCTTACTGCAACCATATCCTTGTAACAATGGCGAAAGTGGCGTGATAAAGCATCCACCAACGTCTCTTGCAAGTCCGAACGGTGATTGGATAAGCGCGCAATTACTGTCAGCGCATTGCGACGAATGGATTGAGACGCGTCTTTGGATAAAACTGCATCCAGAAGCGTGTCGCCTTGAGAGCGAAGCAGAGCTTGCGCCACCAGTGCTTCTCCAAGTAAATCGGGACGTAGCGGCTGCAAGCCCTGCTTTCCGGGGTAAAGCGTTACCAGATCGCGATACATGGAATTGAATTCTGTCGGACTAATAACTTTCCCTTTTGCTTTGACCCAAAACTGTTCAGCATCTCTGGGTATGGCAAAGCCTCCTGCCAGTATCGTAAGCGCAAGCAACTGCTCGGCGCGACGTTCGGGTTCCGGCCAATTGAGATGGGCTAGTACCCCTTGCCAGTAACGGCGCTCGTGATTCAATAACGCTTTCGTCAATCCTTGCGCCGTAGTTGGCTGCTCGCCATACAACGCTAACAACGCAGCCATCTGCACATACAAAGGGCGTTCAAAATGCTCGCCGAGCAAATCAGGAACGGTGTCTGGAGCGCTCCCGCCAAGAGCTTGAGCAAACGCCTCTATCGCCTTTCTGTATGCCACTTGGCGGTCGTGTTCTGCTGCATACAGCGGCTGTAGTTTGAATGGTCCAGAAGTAGCGTAACCGCTCAACAAGGCTTCGCATTGGGGGTCGCGACTAGGAAGATTGTCCCACCACTCTCCGCCATCTCGCGCGAGCAACAACATTCGCACGGGTTGTTCAGCAGGTTTTTGCAGTGCCGCTCGGAGCAGCGTAAGGAAGGCTGTTTGGCGAGTTTCAGCGTAATCAACAACAATCAAGAGCGACTGGTTGAGCTTGCGCAATGATTCCCATAACGCATCCATCCGGTTGGCTTCAAGACTGCTGTCGAGGAAGCCTGCATACCAGTCTGATTCAAGACGCTGCTGGCAAATTTCGAGCGACAGTCGCGTCTTGCCCTGCCCTCCGGCTCCAGTTATCAATCTCACAGATAGCGGCCACTGTGGATCATCAAGCCATACATTCACGCTATCAACTTCGGGCTGGCGAGCCTTGTCAAATTCCAACAATGCCTCCTCAGCGCGGAGCAACTGACTGTCGGCCATTCCAGCGCCAGCACGCCATTGACCGGCAGGCATTTGAAGAAGTTTCTTTTCAACTGCAGCAGTAGTAGCAGGAGGGGAAGCGATGTCAGTCGATGTTTGAGGAAGGCTTTCGGGCGTGATGTCAGGCAGGATGCCTTTTTTCAGCTCCCAGCTAAAGGCTTTCGCAGCCTGCTCGGCGCAGGCAGCCCAAGTGTACTTTCCAAGTAAACTTCTCAGCCTGCTCGCTTTCTTTCGAGCATTACTGTAATCGTGGGCAACTGTTTTCAGTGTTGCTACTGTTGCTTTCAAATCATCATCGTTAAAGTACGGGAAATCCAACGCCCCTCTTATGTCTAGCGGATATACATACCCGATCTCGGCACCAAAGAATTCTTCTTTTAGCAGGCGATATACACCGCTTTTTATACTAACTATCAGGGGTACACCTGCAGCAATTGCTTCCCATGCCACTAACCCAAAGCCTTCGTGCCAAGAGGGCATCAGGGCTACACTAGCTTTGCTAAGTTCGGAATAGAGTTGCTGCCGATCCTGCGTATACGTCAGGGCGTGGAGATTAATCACACCATTAGCGTAATCTTGGGCGAATTTTTTCAGTTCGTTTTCTGTGCCTTGCTGATCGCGCAAGGAAGAGCCTGCTAATCGGCCATCAAAATCAACCCCTCGTAAAAGCAGCTTTGGTTCATCGCGCAAAGCATCAGGCATATTATTTTCACGAGCTTCTCGCTGTGCTTTTGCAAAAGCAGCGATGCTGAGATGTCCCTGCTTAATACGGGCCGCATCATCGCTCAAACGACCGCTCAGAAAGGCTACAAAAGTCTTGGGGGCTACCTGCGAATCAATCTCCGCCAGACCCGGTATTAGTATGTGAACGTTTTCTGGTGTGCCGATTCTATCAATTGCGGCA